>NZ_JAVJTO010000144.1:0-7015 GCF_040220235.1 Coleofasciculus sp. B1-GNL1-01 | reverse complement strand
AAGCGTGTAAGGTAGACCAGATAAGGGTTTCCAGCCATTTTTCGACCCAACAAGTGCCAGGTTTTTACACTATAACCGTCTTGCATCCTGGAATTTTCGCCGACAACAGCACCAAATTTTACCTCGACAGAGGGTCAACATTGAGCGAAGTCGAGATGTTGAAACCATTCATTGCCCATTCCCTATTCCCTATTGCCTCTCCCCACCACAAGACTTATTCAGCAGCCTCTAAGTAGTCGGACAAAGACTGAGACAAAAAAAATTGGGAGATACTTTGCATCTCCCGCTTGGTTCGACTAGACTAATATGCAAACTAAGAAAGACTAAAACATCAGACCAAATATCTAGGCAGCGACAAAGATGTCATTCGCGTTATTGGCAAATGTGCTAGCAGACTGCCAACTCACGGTGGCTAACAAGTCGCCGCCTTGACGGATTTCTGCACCATTTGCACCATCAGCGAAACTCAACGCATCCACATCACTAACGATTAGAGATGTCTGACCAAGCTGGAAGTTATTAATCACATCGAATCCAACTCCTTGTGAGAGGACGACATCGGCATCACCGTGACCCAGCCAGATGGTATCCTGACCAACACCACTATCAATGTAATCTGCTCCATTATTGGCACCATTGGCGTAAATGATGTCGTCGCCTTGGCCACCGAGAATATAATCAGGACATGAACCACCGTAGATTAAGTCATCACCACGACCACCGATAAGGATATCTCGACCGCCATTACCGTAAAGGGTGTCATCACCATTACCACCATCGAGATAATCCGAAGCAGAACTACCGTATAAACCATCATCGCCACCTCTACCATAGATGGTATCGCCGCCGCCGTTACCGTAGAGAAGGTCGTCATCAGCGCCACCATCGATATAATCACTCTCGTGGCTTCCGGCAATTGTATCGTTACCTGCGTTACCAAAGAGAAAATCTTCGCCGCCGTTGCTATTTATCGTATCATCGCCCGCTCGACCTTGGATGTACTCGTTAGCTGATGTGCCGTTGAGTTGATCATTTCCTGAGGTTCCCACAATTGATTCATGGGTGCTGATTTCAGCTATAGACTGAGTAGAACTAACAGTATCAAATGTGGAGACGAAAGAGGTGCCATCTTGCAAGGTTACTTCAAAGGAAACATCCTGCAGTCCGAAAGCACCACCACTGTTAGAAGAAATACCTGAACCACCAGAAAGACTGTCTGTGTCTATTGAGAAGCGGAATGAATCACCTACACCAAAGGAGTCGGGAGCAAAGTTGATGGTTACAGTTGGGAAATCGAATCCACTATCAGGAGAAAAAGAAATATCGCTAGCCGTTAAACCCACAAGGTCTACTGGAGACAAACGCTGAGACGGATCAAAATTTGCATCCGCATCTCCCCCAGCGCTTAGATCGAAGGTAACTGACTTGATATATGTGTTCGGCAGACCCTGATCAAAGGAAATACCATAAAAATCGGGATCGAACAAACTGGTACTACCTGTTGTATCAGCGATAATTGTTGTAAATTGTACAGCCATCAGATTTTCTCCTTCGTAAATAGTTGGTTTGAAAATGATACCCTCGTTTAAATTAATCAGGAGGTAATATCCTGATTGAGGATGATTGCGAAACGTTGTACCACCTATATTTTTGGTGGTTGCTATTGTTTCGGTATAGTCTCCGAAAAATTACTTCAAACGACTGTGATTTTAAGGTTCGTTTTGTTTTTTCCTGACCACAATTTAACTATAACCGTATTTTTACGCAGATCAATAAAGTTAAAATAAACTTTCTATAAAGTTTTTGTGAAGTTAAACTGTTTATAAAAACAAAAAACTCTCCCCTTAGGGAGAGCTAATTCATCTACCTACAAACTTGCATTAATATTTATCGAGAAAAGACAGTTTTTTCTCTAATTTGCTAACCATTAATCTGAAGGGTTCACTCTTGTCGTTAACCCTGTAGAGTCAGCCAAACTTTAATTGTTGTAATAATGGTTACGGCTTTATTTGGGATGAGTTGGCATGATTAAATAAACGGCTTGGCTCAACACTTAGGTTTCTATAGTATTCAGTTTTATCAGCCAATGGCGCTCAATGGGTGAAAAATCCGGAGAGTTTGCCAACTCTTTAAAATTGTCCGGAAATCTTTACAGATATTTCATAGAATCAGCCTTAAAGCAGATTGACAAATGCCCACCCTTAATGTAATAGAAATCATTTATGTCTCTGTTTCATTAACCGGACGATCGCTTGAATCAAATCCTTGGGGTCAACAGGCTTGGGTAGATGTTGCTGAAATCCGGCGGCTAGGGCTTTTTGCTGATTGGAGTCTCCCGCATACGCCGTTAATGCGATCGCCGGAATTTGGGCTTGGCTTGAGGACATACCCCGAATCTGTTGCAATAAATCATAGCCATTCATCTGGGGCATACCAATGTCACTCACCAGGATATCAATAGTTAACTGGTTGAACTGTGACAACACTTCCGGTGCCGATGCCATTGTCATCACCTCTGCCCCAGCTTGTTGCAGAATAACCCCCATCAGTTCTCGTGTGTCGGCTTCATCATCGACAAATAAGACTCGTATTCCTTGCAGGGGAGGGGTATTTGGCTGGCGTTGGCAAGCAGGGGTATCATTTTGCCTGGGTTCCCTTTGAGCTCGAAGCAGGGGGAATTTCACGGTAAACGTGGCGCCCTGTCCTTCTCCTAGGCTTTCTGCCTGGATTATGCCACCATGTAAGTCTACAATATGACGTGCGATCGCGAGTCCTAATCCTAATCCCCCAAATTGGCGCGTCATGGAACTGTCTGCTTGACGGAAATAGTCGAAAATATGAGGAAGAATATCGGCAGAGATTCCGATACCTGTATCGCTTACCGTAATCTGGGCAAAGCCATCCACCGCCGCCAATGTCACCTCAACCTGTCCCCCGGATGGGGTAAACTTCACCGCATTGGAGAGTAAATTCCACACCACTTGTTGCAACCGCCCAGAGTCCCCATCAATCAAACCCACTTTACCGATAAAATGCGTCTGAATTTGAATCGATTTCGCCTCCGCCGCCAACTGCACTGTTTCAATTGCGGCTTTAATTGTGATCGCTAAATCAAGCCGATGACGAGTCAGAGAAACTTTTCCGCGCAGAATTCGGGCGACATCGAGTAAGTCATCCACTAACTGAATTTGAATCGTGGCATTGCGTTCAATAGTTGCCAATGCCTTATCTGTGGCGGCTTGATCGAACTGACGAGTACGGAGTAGCTTTGTCCATCCCAGGATAGGATTCAGGGGAGAACGCAACTCATGAGACAAAATCGCCAGAAATTCATCTTTAATCCGGTTGGCAGATTCTGCCTCTTTACGGGCGGCACGTTCTCGTGCTAGAAGTTGTTCACGCTCCCGTTCTGCCTGTTTGCGTTCGGTGATATCCACAAATGCACCAATCACGCCGCGCACCTCACCGGAGTCGTGGTACAGGGGAACAGCTTTGCCATACAGAAAGCGCACCATTCCATCCTCAAAGACAAATTCTATTTCATCGACAACCTCTTGTCCGGTTCTGGCTGCACGCTGCATCGGTAAGTCTTCGGGGATATATTCTTGTCCGTTTTTGTATTGTTTAAAGGGCAGGGGATGGGAATCATCAGCAGGGGTTGCGGTTGTCACGGAACCTAGTGGCATCCGCATTAAATTGTACGCAGTATGGTTAGCCGTCATCTGATGACAGTGAGGATCATGGGCAATCCAAAGCGCCGCTGGGGTAATTTCCATTAACGTTTCTAACTCTTGCACTCTGGCGTGGGCAAAGGCTTCACTCATGCGTAAAGCGGCTTCTACCCGCTTGAGTTCAGAAATTTCCATCACGGTGACACCGACTCCCAAGAGTTCACCATCGGGTAGGCAAACGGGGAAGTGATTGGCTAAAGCATGGCGATAAATACCGGGTTGAACGTCACCACTAAACTCAAAGTTCAGCCTCGGTTGGCGAGTCTGTAAGATCTGATCCAGTATGGGCGCAAATTCAGGTGCCATCTGTGGCACGACTTCCCAGAGAGTATGACCTAAATGGTGACTCAGGGGGACTCCATTCATTGTGGCTAAGGCTTCATTGGCATAAAGATAGCGTAAGTCATGGTCAAAAAATGCCATGCCAATGGGGGAACTGGCAATAAAGGCATTGAGAACCGTTTCACTTTTGCGTAGTGCGAACTCGGCTTGTTTTTGTTCGGTAATATCGCTAAAGGAAATGGCGACGCCATCGTCTAATTTGACCGCCATGTTGCGAAACCAGCCCACAATTCCTTCGGATTCGTAGCGCACTTCGATATCATGGGGGGTTCCGGTTTCTACGACGTTGACATAGCGTTCAAATAAGTCACTATTGGTTTGATTCCCTGGCAGGATATTAAGCAGGCGTTGACCGAGTAACTCGGAAACCGAATGATGTAGCATTTTTGCCGCCGTGGGATTGACATAGATCCACTCAAAATCAACAATGTTTCCGGCGGGATTGCGAAGGCTTTTGAGGATAGTAAACCCATCTAAGGACAGATCTTGGGCAACCCGAAATCGTTCTTCACTGCGGCGTAGCGCTTTCTTTGCCTGTTTACGTTCAGTAATGTCTCGACAGATGGATTGAACGGTGGGCAAACCATCCAGCATAAATAGGGTGGAACTGACTTCAACGGGAATGCGTTGACCGTCTTTAGTCCGATGTACCGATTCGACAACAACTCGTTTCTCCTGCAACAATTTCTGGAAACTGACTTGAAGATCGGCTAAGGGGATGTCCAAAATATCCGTAACCGATAAGGTGAGGAGTTCTTGGCGGGTATAGCCTAACCGTTTACAGGCTTGTTCATTCACCTCAATGAGTTGTCCGGGTTGATTGTCGGGAGTGAGGGGATAGACGAGTACCCAGTCTTCCATGCCATTAAACAAGGTACTAAAGCGCTGTTCTCTCTCCCGTAAGGCGGCTTCTATTTGTTTGAGATCGGTAATATCGTTAATGAAGGCATAGAAGCCTTTGACATGACCTTGCGGGTCAATATCTGGGATATACTGGCGACGAACGTAGCGTGATCCTCCATCTTTGAACGGCATCCACATTTCTACGTTGATCGGTTCACCCGCTAAGGCAGTTTCGATATCCCGACGCATGTATTCATAGACTTCTGAACCCACAAAATCTGCCACAGATTGACCGATCAGATGTTCGGCTGAATCTCCAAACCAAGTGGTAAAGGCGCGATTAACGAAGCGGTAACGACAATCGGAATCCACGTAAGCAATTAGCGCCGGAACCGCATCCGCAACTAAGCGCAAATCGGTTTCCCGTTGTTTGAGGGTAGCTTCGGTTGCTTTGCGATCGCGAATATCGATGGTGCTACCAATCACACGAATCGGATGTCCTTGATCATCTCGTGAAACAACCAATCCTTGATCCAAGATTGGAATATAGTGATTGTTTTTGTGCAGAACCCGATATTCGATTTGATAGGAATCCCCCTGACTCAACGCTGTTGCTGTCTCCTGATCCATTCGTTCCACATCATCAGGATGAATGCGATCGCGCCACCAGTTGACAGTGGGTTCGGCTTCGCTGAGGGAATAGCCTAAAATGCTGGTCAGTCCATCGGTTCGTTCTACTCGATTCGTGGTAATCTGCCAATCATAAATTAGGGCATTGACGGCTTGGGCGGCAAATTGGAATCGTTCGTTGGCAAGATGTAAGCATTCTTGCTGCTGGCGTAGTTCAGCTTCAATTTGTTTTTGGGCGGTGGCGTCGAATAATGTACCGATTACCCGGATAGCGTTCCCGGTTTGATTCCGTAGAATAGAACCGCGATCTAAAATATGGGCATAGCTACCATCTGTCTTTTGATACCGATACTCCGCCATCCAGCGATCGCCTGTACCCGCGAGTGCTTCCTGGAAACTGGCAACAACCTCTTCGCGATCGTCGGGATGTAGGTGTTCAATCCACCATTCCCAGGAATATGCCGTTGACTGTGGGCGAGTCCCTAAACATTCATTGTATGCTGCGTTCCAGCTAATGATACCCTGTTCTAAGTCACACTCATAAATGGCATCTTTTGTCGCCCGCAGTACCAAAGACAGGCGTTCCTCGGTTTTCTGTAAGCGGGTTTCCACCGTCTGGCGCGTCTCTCGTTCCTGCGCCAGTTGCTGTTCATAATGATTAACCTTGTCATCCAACTCGCCCACTCGTTGTTGTAATGCCACAATTTGATCAAGAAGGGTGTTGGGTTCCTTGTTTTTTTCCTTCATTAGTTAACTCCTTCTGACCAAACTTGTGATTACTCAAACTCGATGGGAGCATCTTAGTTTAGCAAAAAACACCGGAAGCCCCACGCCGTCCTGAAAGGCGGCGCTGGGATTGATAGGTGGGATGATTTGAGGACTTTGAGTCCTCAAATTATCCAAATTACTAAACAACTTCACACAGCCCTCCTCGCTTGCGAATAGGCTTTACAGCAGAAGGTTTAACTACTTTGTTTTTTACTCCAGGATAGTTTTTGAGTTTTACACCAGCGCCTAAATTCTGCATCCCAATTACTTCATATATAGTTCCCTCAAACAGAACTAAGTCGTGTTGTTTATAGGGATATCGTTTTTTCTTGATAGAGCGGCGTCCAGCGCTTGCCTTGTGAGCGCGATGCTGCCTCAAATTCTCGCTGTTAAGATTGATATTCCTTGTCCTACGACCAGAAGAGAGTTCTGAACCCGAGCGGATTTTCCCATCTCTGAGGTCGCGATACTTGGCATCGTAGAATTGCTCTAGAGACCGCTTGTTACGACGGATCTGTTCGAGCATCAAAGGTCTAGTTACGCGAGGTTGAGTTCTCCCGCCAGCAATGACAAAAGCATCATTGTGGTGGGACTTCTCTATCGATAGCTCCCGGCGCTTACCCTTGGTGATATAGCCGAAAGTTGAGTTGTGCTGACCTTCTTGTGTTAAGCGCCACCTCACCATTGTCATAAAGGTTTCA
>NZ_JAVJTO010000143.1:0-63012 GCF_040220235.1 Coleofasciculus sp. B1-GNL1-01 | reverse complement strand
GCCCTATATAGGCAGCTCTAATAAATAGCCTGGGCACACTCGCCGATATGACTTGATTCCCTTTCCCACATACTTGGTTACGGCGAGCGCACCCAGGCTGATTAATAAACTCAACACAGACCTCATAGTCTAAAGTCCAGTTTCCTCCTGACTAATCATTAATTAACCATTAAAGAATGTAAATAACAAATGACGAATTAACCATCAATTATTACGGGATTTTGCCAAAAGTCGCGAATCACTTCCGCTACAGCCGGATGATTTTTTAGGGTGGGATGGGATAAGGTAGGGAGATAGAAGAAATTCGCACCGGGAACCTTCGTTTCTTCTAGAGTGACTGCACCATCTGTTCCGCCACCAACATCGCCCGCAATCACTAACGTGGGAATCACTTTAGCAATGGATTCCGCCATCTGGCGGCGATTGTTCAACAAAGCCCCGGCTATCCCGACACCCATTCCCAAGAACGTAAAATTTCGGGCTAAATCCACCCCCCCAATAGGAGAAGCCACGAGAACAAACGACTCCACCTGAGTCCACCATTCAGGATGTTGGTTGAGGAGTTCTACCCAGATTAATCCACCAAGGGAATAACCAATAATCCGGATCGGGGTTTGGGGATACTTGGCAATTATTTCCGTAGCAATTCCGTCCACCTGCTTGATTAACGGCTTAATCCGCCACCAGGTTTTCCACCAACCTAGATTGGGTGTAATCACCAGTGTTTGGGGAGTCGCCAGAGTTTGCGCCATTTCCGCGATCGCGACTTCTGTATCCGCCCAGCCGTGTTGAGCAAATAGAATATAATCTGGAATTTTTTGCATCGTGATAGTCCGATGGAGGGAGATGGGGAGATGGAGTGATGAGGAAGTTAACTTAAAACTCTATCTTACCTGTTCCCCGTTCTCTGACAAATGACAAATGACAAATGACAACTTATCAACTCAGTTTAGCTTTCACCATAGCTTGAATCTTACGACCTTCAGCACGCCCTTTGAGTTTGTCCATGGCGGGTCCCATGACTTTCCCCATGTCTTTCATCGAACTTGCGCCAGTTTGGGTAATAATTTCATCCAGTATCGCTTCAATTTCCTGATCGGATAGGGGAGAAGGGAGATACTTTTCAAGTATGGCTAACTCTTTGGCTTCTTGTTCCGCCAAGTCTTCCCGTCCAGCGTTACGATACTGTTCCATTGAATCCCGACGCTGTTTGGCAAGTTGGGCTAAGAGTTCAAGTTCCTGAGTTTCGGTGAGTGTCTCTTGTCCTTGAGGGCGCAAGCTGACCTCTTTTTCCAAAATCAGCTTTTTGATGCTGCGAACCGTTTCCAGCCAAATTTTATCTTTCGCCTTCATCGCGACTTTGATATCTTCAGAGATGCGGTCTTTGAGGCTCATTATGACGATTGAGGAAACAACTGATTAAATTATAAAGAGTAAACCGGGCGATCAACCAAGGCACATTTCAGTTTCCTTCTCTAGAGAATGGCTTATTTGCGGCTGCTCTCTTAAAAAGTGGCGCTGAACATAATGGAGACGAGTTTATCAGTAGGTGTGAAAAATTAAAGTTAACAGTGAGGATCGTCATTCGTCATTTGTGCGGACAGAATTTATGTCCAGGTACTTTGTCAGGGTTTGAGGAATATGTACAGAACTTACGTTCATTGTTTAAAGACTCGCTACTTTCTGTCGTAACTGGCGAATTGCCGCACTTGTATTGCGCTCATAAGCAACTTGCATACACTCAGCGATAATCTCTTTAATATTCAGGTTTGGGAAATAGCGGCTGTTAGTCATCTCCTGATAAAACTCACCTCTTTGCAAACTATAAATTCTTAGCTGATTGCTTTTAAATAACCAAATCTCTGGCACTTGATACGGCAGATAGTCATTCACATCTGTGTAGCTCGTTACATCTATTTCAATCACCAAATCCGGCGAGGGTTCGACTCCCCAATTGATCCGATTTTTGCCAGAAACTGCCTGCCAATTCTCAATATAAAAACAGTAGTCTGGTTCAATGCCACTTACGTCGGGCAACTCCATGGTAATGGGGGTAAATGTATCATAGTCTTGTCCCCGATAATCGAGCAACACTTTAACCACATCCGCAATTACACTAACTTTTCGTCCATGTTCTGGTGAAGGTGCCATCAACAAAATTTCTCCTGATCGATACTTAAGCCGAGGAATTGAGCGATCGCCCAATTGTTGACTTAGCATCTGATAGTCTTGCCAGCTTCCGGGAAATCGCACCACTGTTCCGGGAGGCAACTGGATTTTTTCTGGTGTGATAACAGCAAACATTAAACTTACCCTCGATCGCCATGGTACTATTGATTAATTGAATCGTTTATTTTAAGCAAAATCTTCATCTTGTTCCCTCTGCCACTGGGTTAACACTTCACCCGGATTAAACCCACGATACTGAAGGTAATTCCATAGCTTCCGCTTGGTTTTGGGATCAATATCATGAAAATCAGTAATTTTATACTTTCGTATCACCTTAGCTTTTAAACCATCCAGTTCTCCCCCGTCTTCCTCGTCCTCGGTTTGAGACTGCCAGATTTGTTCAAAGAACTCCGAATCAATTCCCTTATCTCGGCATTTGCGTTTAATGACTATTTTCCCATATTTGCCTCGATAGGACGTGATCATGCTTTCGACAAAACGAGTATCCGATTGATAATTGAGGCGTTTCAGCTTCTCAATAGATTCAGTAATATCTTGGGCATCAAAGCCTTTCGTTTGTGCTTTTTGCGTGAGTTCAAACACACTATATTCTCGACGAGCTAAAAGTTTACAGAAATAGTCAATACAATTCATTGATTGTCAGGATTAAGTGGATGGACACAATTAAAGTTAACGGTTGAGATTAGGAAGGAACAGGCAACGGGGAATGGTAAGGAATTGAGGCTTGTTAATATTTCTTAGTACAGCGGACAAGATTTATGTCCCGATACTTAGGGGTGTGCTAGAATACACCCAGAATAATTATAAATTAAGTCTCATGGAATGGCTAGCTGTTTAACTCTATATCACGGAAGTGAGGCGAATAAAACTGAGCTTTACCAAGCTAATTTTAAAGAACTATGGACTCCGAATGCGCGACATTAATGTTCAAACGAATCCAATTTCATCAGTTTTTGGGAGGATTCTCAGAAAAAGCCGCCTGATGCACAATAGTCAAATTGGGGATTAGGGAAAAGGTGATGGGAGAACCCTTCACGACCTTCAAGGGAACCTGGTTTTGCTCCTTCGCTTCATTCAATGACATGGCGCGTGAGTTTACTCCCCTGTCAATACTGTTCGGATAAACCCTAATTTAATTTTTTCTCCCCCAGCTTCCCCAGCTTCCCCAGCTCCCCCCGCTTCCCTTAACCGAACAGTATCGACTCTTTTCCCCCATTATGTTACTCAGCCTTTTGACCCTATTCAATCGTAAACGTGCTAGAAAAATCAACCTGAGAACCGTTCTCATTATCCCCTTTGTTCTGCAAATTGTGGGCGCGGTAGGGTTGGTGGGTTATCTGTCGTTTAAAAATGGGCAAAAGGCAGTAAATGAGTTGGTTGGGCAATTACAGCGCGAACTGACAAATCGGGTTGAGGAACGCCTGACTAATTATTTAGACACGCCTCATTTAATTAATCAGATTAATGCTGAAGATGTCAACTTAGGCAAACTGGATTTACAGGATATTTCGGGATTAGAACGCCATTTCTGGAAGCAGCTTCGCTTGTTTGAGCAAATGAGTTATATCTATGTAGGAACTCCCCAGGATGTTTTTAGTGGGGCTGAACAAGTTCCCAATCAGCTTCCCCATGTCGCCTACTGGACGGGAAACTCTGCCAATAAAGGATTTAAAACTTATCAAACGGATGCACAAGGAAATCGCCAAAAGCTATTATCCGTTATTCCCAATTACGAACTCCAGCAACGTCCTTGGTATCTGACGGCAAAAGATGCCAAAACTCCAGTTTGGGGGGATATCTATGTTTGGGCTGCTCCCTATCCTAATCTAGCACTCCCGGCTGTGCGACCGATTTATAATGCCCAAGACGAGTTAACGGCAGTATTTGCGGTTGATTTATCCTTGTCAGCAATTGGTGAATTTCTCCGGAGTTTAGAGATTGGCAAAACGGGTCAAATTTTTATTATGGAACACAACGGCTTGTTAGTCGCCTCCTCAACCAAGGACTCGCCCTTTACTCAGGAAAATGAACAAATCAATCGCCTCCAAGCCGTTGAAAGTCAGAACCCGTTAGTCCGAGAAGCGGCATTATTTTTGCAGGATAAATTTAGTGAATTTAACCAAATTACTCATCCCCAGCACCTTGACTTTACGCTAGAGGGTAAACGCCAAATCGTTCAAGTCACGCCCTATCAGGATGAGTTTGGTTTGGATTGGTTGATTGTGGTGGTGATTCCGGAAGTCGATTTTATGGCACAAATTAACCGCAATACCCGCAATACGATCGCACTCTGTATCGCTGCTTTAATTCTCTCCATTGCTGTCGGTATTCTCCTTGCCCGTTGGGTGACTCAACCGATTTTACGCCTGAATACCGCCGCTAAAGCCATCGCCCAGGGGGAATGGGATCAAACCGTTGAGGGACAACGGTCTGATGAAGTGGGGGAGTTGGCGAAATCCTTTAATACGATGGCAAAACAATTGCAAGGTTCCTTTGAAACCTTGGCGCAGCAAAATGAAGAATTGCAACGCCTGGATCAACTCAAAGATGAATTTTTAGCCAACACCTCTCACGAACTCCGCACGCCTTTGAATGGAATTATTGGTATTGCTGAATCTCTGATGGATGGGGTAACCGGAGACTTACCTGAAACCACACGCAATAACTTAGCGATGATTGTCTCTAGTGGTCGCCGTTTGTCCAGTTTAGTCAATGATATTTTAGATTTTGCCAAACTCAGACATCAACACCTAGACCTGCAACTAAAACCCGTTGATTTACGGTCAATTACTGACATCGTACTGATGTTAAGTCAACCCCTAATTACCCACAAAGATGTAAAACTAATCAACGCGATTCCCGCCGATCTACCCGCTGCCCAAGCCGATGAAAATCGTCTGCAACAAATTTTACATAATTTAGTGGGAAATGCGATTAAATTTACCCCTTCTGGACAGATAACTGTCTCCGCCGCCGTTGTCTCACCTCCTCCTTCCTCAACTCAAAACCCTGATAACCCAGGACAAATAATCCTTACGGTTTCTGACACGGGAATCGGCATCCCAGAAGATAAACTTGAGCGCATTTTTGTCTCATTTGAACAAGGGGAAGGCACCACAGCCAGAGAATATGGCGGGACGGGTTTAGGATTGGCGGTAACTAAACATTTGGTAGAACTGCATGGCGGCACAATTCATGTCACTTCTAAACTGGGAGAAGGGTCACAGTTTAGCGTTACTTTACCCCTTTCCAATCAGTCCGCAGAACCTCAACCGCCGCGTCAGGCGATCGCAGAAACTATAGGTTCAGAAATTCCCGCTTCTGTTCCCCCGACTACGCCACAAGATTCCCTCTCTGATTCCCCAGGTATTCATGTGTTAATCGTTGACGATGAACCAATCAATCTGCAAGTTTTAAGAAATAACCTTTCTCTACAAAACTATGTCATCACTCAAGCCAATAACGGACAAGAAGCCCTGGAACTGATTACAAATGGCTTACGTCCTGATATCATTCTCCTGGACGTGATGATGCCGAAAATGACGGGATATGAACTCACCGAAAAACTCCGTCAGCGCTTCAATTCCACAGAACTCCCGATTCTACTGTTAACGGCAAAAAACCAAGTGCAAGATATTGTCACAGGTTTAAATAGTGGTGCGAATGACTATTTAAGTAAACCAATTTCCAAAGACGAACTTTTAGCCCGCATCCAAACTCATCTGAATATCAAACATCTCCAGGCGGAAAATCTGCGATTAGCGACGGAGTTAGATGTAGTGCGAAAAATGCAACAAATGGTTTTACCCAAAGCATCTGAATTAGATGGAATTGAAGGGTTAGAGATTGCCGGATTTATGGAATCGGCTGAGGAAGTGGGGGGAGACTATTATGATGTCCTCACCGATATGGGACGGGTCAAAATTGGCATTGGTGATGTCACAGGACATGGTTTAGAGAGTGGTGTGTTGATGATTATGGCACAAACCGCGATTCGGACGTTGCAAAATAGTCATGAAACTGATCCGGTGCGCTTTTTAGATATTCTCAATCGCACCCTTTACGCCAATTTACAGCGGATGGATTGTTATAAAAATATGACCCTAATTTTAATTGACTACGCCGATGGATTTATCACCCTGAGTGGTCAACATGAGGAAATAATTGTAGTGCGAACCGATGGCAGGTTAGAAAAAATTGATACCCTTGATTTAGGCTTCCCTATCGGGTTAGATGCTGATATTATTGAATTTATTGCCCAAGCAAGAATCCAGTTAAATTCTGGTGATGTTGTCGTTCTCTATACTGATGGTATTACCGAAGCAGAAAATATCCATCAGTCCCACTATGGACTCCAACGACTCTGTGAGATCGTACAAGCCCATCGTCACCAATCAGCCTCAGAAATCCGCCAGATTGTCATTGAGGATGTACGGCAATATATTGGTCAGCAAAAGGTTTTTGATGACATCACGTTATTAGTGTTAAAGCAACAGTAGGGGTTTGGTCACCAAACCCCTTTCATAAGTAGGTGAGGACAATTAAAATTAACAGTAGGAATCATCATTTTCCATTTGTCACCAAACCCCTTTTTATAGTACATTTGTTCGGGGGGGGGAGACTTCCCTCAAACAAATCACTTGAGCGTCCACATTAAAAACGGGGGTAATAGAAAGATCGAAATAGGTTGTATCATTGTCAGTTTTCCAGGCTACATTTTCCAGCGTGACGGGATAGCGATCGCGATTGGCTTTTTCGATAGATTGGCATAAACCCGGAAGCTGCCCAAGTGTGAGCTTTTCCAGGGAATTCCCCAGATCGTTGAGGGTTAAGTCAAATAGAGTATTTGCCTTTGCATTCGCCAGGATTAAGCAACGGTTGCTGTCTACAGCTAGCTGGGCGAAGGGACTTCTCTCAAAGGCTGTTTGCCAGACGCGGATATCGGTAACTGGAGAATCGATGGCTGGCTTTTTGCGCGATCGCGAACAGATTTGCAAGTGTTCCTCTAACTCCAGTTTTACCCCTTTCTGATAAACCCGATGCTTGAAGTTAACAAGTGTGAAAATTGGTCTGCGAGTCATGACCATCTCTGGCTGACCTAAGAAGAGAAAGCCGTTATTTTTGAGTCCAAAATGAAAGCGAATCAGAATGGTAATTTGAATGTCTGATTTGAAGTACATTAGGGCATTGCGGCACACCAGCAAATCGATTTTAGACATGGGTGCATGTTTTGCCAGGTTATGATAAGCGAAGATGATCGTGCGGCGAAGTTGTCGATGAAAGATATAATCGCCTTGTTCGGTTTGCTCAAAGTATTTCTCCAGCAGATCAGCAGGAATTGCGCTGACGTCTTTTGGTTTATATGTGGCGTTTCGGGCTTGAGAGAGGGCATCCTTATCCCAATCGGTGGCAATAAATTGAAGGCGCTGTAAGCAGGATTTGATGCCCAACACTTCCGCAAATAGGATAATGAGGCTATAGAGTTCCTGCCCAGACGCACAGGCGGCACTCCACACTCGAATCGGTTCATCGGGCTGTTTGCTGGCGATGATTTTGGGGATGAGTTCGTTGGCTAGGTACTCCCAGGAGGCGCGATCGCGAAAAAAGCTGGTCAGGTTAATTAAGACAGTATTTAATAGAGGGATATATTCCTGGGAATGGCTCTGCAAATAGTGCAAGTAGTCTGCATAGCTGTCAATCTTTAACTCCCGCATCCGAACATGGAATCGGCGCACTAAGTTAGAACGTTTGTACCCGGTAAAATCGCAGCCACGGCTGTACTTGAGATACTCTAATAAAGCTTCAAATTCCCACTCTGTTGCGGACATAAGCTGTTCCTCATTGAACAAAGAACTAGATTATTATTCTGCTTTTGAGAGTTCCCGATCCAGATTTACCGATGGCGCGGTCAACACTCCACAAATTTTGCTCGTCTTTGAGTCTAGCGATATCCCTAGCTTTCTGCAAGATTTGATGGTTCATAGTTCATAGTTCATTGTTCATGGTTCCGCCGATAAAATTCTTCTCTCCCCCATCACCCCATCACCCCATCACCCCATCACCCCATCACCCCCTCTCCCCCATCTTCCTACTCTAGAAGGATGAATCATCAGCCTACCCCCTGTCAGGATAGTCCTGTAGATTGGTGGCTGCCAGTGAACCAGAAAATCCTAGATTATTGCCGCAGGAATGACCCAAAGCTGCGGCTAAACCGTTAGTCGGTGTAAATGTAAGGGGCAATTGTCTCCTTCGTATCGCCTAGAAAGGCTAAGTGAGAACCACGCCATACTCTATGGCATTCCACCTGCAATCGGGTTAATTAGACTTGAGATTCGTTGTGCTGTTTCTGTTAAAAAAAAGGAGGTCTCATGCAACGTCAACAATGGTGGAAAAACGCTGTCATTTATCAGATTTCGCCGTGGAGTTTCAAAGACACCACAGAAAATGGTAAAGGAGACTTAGAAGGGATTATAGAGAAACTCGATTATATTGCCGCCCTTGGCGTCGATGCCATCTGGTTAACGCCCATCTTTCAATCCCCGATGAATGATCTAGCGTATGACATTACTGACATGCGTAAGGTTGATCCGATGTTTGGTACGCTGAAAGACTTTGAGCGATTACTAAACTTATCTCACGCCCTGGGCATGAAAGTCATGCTTGATCAAGTTTGGAATCACACCTCAGATCAGCATCATTGGTTCCAGGAAAGTAAAAAAAGTCGGGATAATCCCAAAGCCGATTGGTATGTCTGGGCAGATCCCAAAGAAGATGGTTCACCTCCGAATAATTGGCTATCTGCTTTTATGGGTGAAAGCGCTTGGCAATGGTCTGGTGAACGTCAACAATTTTACTTCTATAATTTTCTCCCCAGTCAACCGGATTTGAATTGGCATAATCCGGAAGTCGTTGATGCTTTGATGAAACGGGCAAAATTCTGGCTGGAGTTAGGTGTAGATGGTTTTCGGGTTGATGCGCCTAACTTTTTCTTACATGATCCCCAATTGCGAGACAATCCGCCTCGCCCCGATGATGCACCCTTACCCGATGGTGTCGCCCCTGATAATCCCATTGTTCGGCAACTGTTTAAGTACAATTTCTGCCGTGAAGAAACCTTTGAAGCCCTCAAACCGATTCGGGAACTGGTGGATCAGTATCCTGGGGTAATCACCTTAGCTGAAGTCACATTTTGTGAAGACTCAATTGTGCTATCGAGTCAGCATGTGGGACCCGATAAACTGCATATGGCATATAACAGTGCCTTGCTGGTTGATGAACCCATTAGCGCTAAGTTAATGCACGATACCCTGAAGAAAGTAGAACATTATTTCAGCGACGGTGGTAATTGTTGGATTGTCGGGAATCATGATTATGGTCGTCTCAAATCCTGTTGGACTGGAAAGGATGTCAATGGGAATCCCTATCCCGATGAATTTTATCATGGAATTGCAGCAATGTTACTGGCTATGCCAGGGACGTTTTGCCTCTATCAGGGCGATGAGTTAGGCTTACCCGAAGCCAAGATTCCAGAAGATATTCCCCCCGAAGACATTAAAGATCCCTTTGGTAAAGCCCTGTACCCAGAAGTCCCTGGACGCGACGGTTCCCGCACCCCGATGCCTTGGAAATCTTATGCCGCCAATGCTGGATTTACTATCGCCCAACGTGCCTGGTTACCTGTTCCCAAGCCTCATTTGAATCAAGCCGTCAATGACCAAGAACCTGATCCCAACTCCCTATTAAATACCTGGCGGCGGCTGATGCATTGGCGTCAAGAGCAACCCGCTTTAATGTGGGGAATGACGAATGCTAAAGTTCTGGATACCGATGAACCTTTATTTGCTTTTATTCGGGAATCCGCTGAACAGCGTTTACTGTGTATGTTTAATCTCGGTGATACGCCAGTCCAGTATGATTTATCGGCTTATCCAGACTGTCAGGAAGTTAAGGGGTCTGGGTTTACCGCAGACCGATCCGGTGATATGTTAAAGATTCCGGCTTATGGTGTCTTTTTTGGAGAATTGAACTTATCTGAAGCTGACGAGTAAGCAATTTATCATATCATTTAGACAGGGCGGTTTTAGTGACATTAGAGTGGGCAAAAAATGATAGTAATGAAACCCGCCCTTACACATAAAACTCTTTTCTAATTGATCATTTATCTGCCCCATTTCCCATCTCTTTCATCTCCCTGTTCCCTATTGCCTATGAATAACGTCAACTGTAAAAATCCTCAATTGATTGATTGGTGGCGGAATGCCATTATCTATCAGATTTATCCTCGCAGCTTTTACGATAGTAATGGCGATGGTATCGGTGATATTCCAGGAATTATTGCTCATCTGGATTACATTACCGCCCTGGGTGTGGATGCTATCTGGTTATGCCCATTATTTGAATCGCCGATGGATGATTTTGGCTATGACGTGACAGATATGTATACCATTGATCCAGATTTTGGTACTTTGGAGGATTTTGATCAGCTTTTGGCAGATGCTCATAATTTAGGCTTAAAAGTAATTATTGATCAGGTGTGGAATCATACCTCAGATCAGCATCCTTGGTTCTTAGAAAGTCGCCAAAGTCGGGATAATCCAAAAGCCGATTGGTATGTTTGGGCAGATCCCCAGGAAGATGGTTCTCCACCGAATAATTGGTTATCGGTGTTTTTGGGAAAAAGTGCTTGGGTATGGGCACCTCAGCGAGAACAATTTTATTTTTATGACTTCTTAGAGTTTCAGCCCAAACTAAATCTACACAATCCCCAAGTCGTAGATGCCATTTTCAAATGTGCCACGTTTTGGTTAGAACGGGGTGTGGATGGATTCCGCTTAGATGCGGTCAATTTCTTGATTCATGACCCCAAATTACAAGATAACCCGCCGCGTCCAGAGGATGCGTCACCCCCGGATGGTATCCTCTCGGCTAATCCCTTAGCCAAGCAACTGTTCCACAATCAAATATGTGATGCCCAAAATTACCAGCTTCTGCAACAAATTCGCCAACATGTTGATTGTTATGAGGCGATTACGTTAGGAGAAGTTACACTGTCGGAAGATGCGATCGCGATCTCCAGCGATTATGTTACCGGAAGCGAACGATTACATCTGGTGTACAACAGTTCGCTATTTTTCCAGAACCCCTTCAGCGCCACTCAGATGCGTGAAACCTTGGAACGGATAGAACACCATTTCTCCAGTGGGGGGAACTGTTGGATAGCCGGAAATCATGATTACCGTCGCTTGAAATCCCGTTGGACGGGAAAAGATGCCCAGGGTAATCCTTATCCAGAGGAATTTTATCATGCGATCGCGGCAATGCTCCTCTCGTTACCCGGAGCCTTTTGTCTGTATCAGGGGGATGAATTAGGGTTAACCGATGCCGAGATTCCCGACGATATCCCCGCCCAACAGATGAAAGACTCCTTTGGCAAAGCCCTTTACCCCGATATCCCCGGACGAGATGCCTCCCGCACCCCCAT
The DNA here is from genome assembly GCF_040220235.1 of Coleofasciculus sp. B1-GNL1-01. Taxonomy (NCBI): domain Bacteria; kingdom Bacillati; phylum Cyanobacteriota; class Cyanophyceae; order Coleofasciculales; family Coleofasciculaceae; genus Coleofasciculus; species Coleofasciculus sp. B1-GNL1-01. The sequence continues at coordinate 51,341 of NZ_JAVJTO010000143.1, read as the reverse complement.
GCCTTGGCAAGCAGATGCGGCGAATGCAGGCTTCACTGAGGCAAAACAGTCGTGGTTACCCATACCAGAGGAGCATATCCCTTATGCTGTTGATATTCAACACAAAGACTCCAATTCCTTATTAAATACCTGGCGGCGTCTGTTGCATTGGCGCAAACAGCAACCCGCCCTCATCCAAGGCGAGACGAAGATTTTACAGACAGAGGAACCAATTTTGGCGTTTATCCGCGACGGTGAACAACAGTGTTTACTGTGTCTATTTAATTGGGGTGATGTACCCACTCACTATGATTTAGCCGATTATCCGCAAGTCAAAGACATCACAGATTCAGGGTTTACGGCCGATAGACAAGGCGATACCCTCAAACTTCCTGCTTATGGTGTCTTTTTTGGAGAGATAATCTAATGTAACGTTGGCGGGATGTCAAGAATTTCTCCATTCGCCAAAAATTTATGTCAGGCTGTACTTAGAGCCTTAGTACAGAAGTACAGAGTAAAGCGACAAGAGGTAACGATAAAATTAATCGCGTATGAGTGAACAATCCACCCTCAACCCCACATCTACCACAGACCCGGTTAAAAAACCCGATCAACATCAACAATCCCATGAGTGGTGGCGTAGTGCCGTTATCTATCAGGTCTATCCCCGCAGCTTCATGGATAGTAACGGCGACGGTATCGGTGATCTGAAGGGGATCATGCAAAAACTAGACTATATCGCCTCCCTTCGCGTTGATGCGGTTTGGGTTTCCCCGTTTTTCAAGTCCCCGATGAAGGACTTTGGTTATGATATTTCTGACTATCGTGCGATCGAACCCATGTTCGGCACGATGGAAGACTTCCAGAATCTCCTGAATAAGGCACATGATTTGGGGTTAAAGGTACTCATTGATCAAGTCTGGAACCACACCTCAAACGAACACCCCTGGTTTCTAGAGAGTCGCAGTAGTCACGACAATCCCAAAGCCGACTGGTATGTCTGGGCAGATGCCAAACCCGATGGGACACCCCCCACCAACTGGCTTTCCACCTTTGGCGGAAGTGCGTGGACATGGGACCCTCAACGAGAACAGTATTACCTGCACAATTTCCTCGCCGAACAGCCGGATTTAAACTGGTATAACCCAGAAGTTAGACAAGCCATTCTGGATGTCGCCAAGTTTTGGCTAGATATGGGAGTCGATGGTTTCCGCCTAGATGTGGTAAACTTCTTTACCCACGACCGCCAACTGCGGGATAATCCACCTCGACCCAAAAATAGGAAACGTCCAGCCGGGGCAGATGCTCACGATCCCTTTTTCTCCCAATGGAATAAATATAATTTCTGCCAACCGGAAACCTTAGAATTTCTCGAACCAATTCGGGAATTGATGGATCAATATCCCGGAACAATGACATTAGCTGAAATTAGTTCGGCTGAAGATACGGTAGTTACGTCCAGTGAATATGTTAAAGGAGAGAAACGCTTACATACAGCCTATAACTCAGCCTTGATGCACGATGAACCGTTGAGTTATAAGCGAGTGCGGGACATGATTGAGCAGGTAGAAAGCCATTTCCAAGATGGCGTCATCTGCTGGACAGGAGGAACCCATGATTTTCCCCGACTGAAAAGTCGCTGGCTGAAGTTTCTGATTGATGATAAATTTACCCACGCCGTCTTTGATCATCTATTTATCGCGCTCCAGCTTTCCTTGCGGGGAGGGTGCTGTATTTATCAAGGGGATGAACTCGGCTTAACCCAAGCCACGATTCCCTTTGAAAAAATGCAAGACCCCTTTGGACTAGCGGGGTATCCGTCAATTGTGGGTCGAGATGGGTCACGCACCCCTCTCCCTTGGCAGAAAGATGCGCCCAATGCTGGCTTTACCACAGCAGAAGAACCCTGGCTACCCATTCCCGATGAACATCGCGACCAAGCGATTGATCAACAGGATCACGAACGGATGTCTCTGTTGAATAAATATCGCCGTTTGATTCATTGGCGCAAGAAACAGCCAGCGTTACTCAAGGGGGATTTAACCCTATTGGAGACAGAGGAACCGTTACTCGGGTTTACTCGCCAATGTGACGAACAAAACCTGATTTGTCTGTTTAATTTGAGTCCAATGCCTGTGCATTATGATTTATCGCCCTACCCCAACTGTTATCGAGCCGATGAGTCTGATTTTACCAACCGACGGTATAACGGGGTGGTAGAAATTCCCGGCTATGGCGTTTATTTTGGCAATTATTCGCCGGAAACTGAATAGGGTTTAATTGCCAATAGCGATAACAAAGGGAGAATTCGTGGAGATTCTCCCTTTTTATTCAGAAATACGTTTTGACACAAGTAGGGGCGCATAGATGTGCGCCCTTACCAACGCCGAAAAATCGACTACCCCCGTTTTGGTAGGGACAAGACAAAGGGCAGAAGGCAAAGAGTAGGGATGCAAAGTATAGAAATAATAACTGTTTAGACAAACATACAGCAGATTTGGTGGTTGAGGAGGTCAAGCCTTAAGCAAGATCCCCGACTTCTTCAAGAAGTCGGGGATCTGTCTGTGTACTTCACTTACTACCAAAAGCGCTGTAATATCAATCCAATAATTCATCCACTGCTACACTAAATCCTTGTAATACCTCCTGTGTCCTTGCCACCTCACCCTTACCAAACCATAACTTTTGAGTTTGAGTCAGCACAAATATTAAGCGATTCTCTGGTAAGACTAACCAAACTTCCTGACAACCTGACTCCAAATACTCAGTCGCCTTTGCCCAAAAATCCTCAACTAAGTCAGTCGGAGAAGCCACTTCAGCAATTAACGGAAAACTGACAGGAAGTACCTCAAACTCACCATACTCTTCAAGCAATTCGCGAGTGATATAAGCAACATCGGGACGCCGCCCTTGCTTTTTAGTACGACAGGGGGCTTCTGTCAATACCTCTCCCCCTTGCTCACTGGATAGTTTATAACTCCTCCAGTAATAATCTAATCTGGATTGAGTGACACTGTGCTTAAACGTCATGCCATTTTTCTCAACAAGTTTACCATTAATCCACTCCATGCGATCGGGAGGATTTTGCATATAGTCTTCCAATGAGAAAACTTGTTGTCCAACAGGAGTAGTGATCATAGTTATTTAAGTTGGGTATTAGTAGCGAGCAAGATGCTCGCACTACAAGGCTTTCGCCGTTATTGATATTAAGGTTTAAATGCCGAACAGCTTACCGTTTTAGGTAAGGTGGGCAAAAATTGGGAGCATGTCAGGGATAGCACAAAATATTCAAGTTAACTAAGGGAGTTGGGTTTCGTTCCTCAACCCAACCTACTTGCGTTGACATGCACCCGCAATAATTTCCCAGCTTGAAAAGCTGCAAAAATAAATTGATTTATCTTGCCCACCCTACAGTTACTATAAAGATATGGCATAACGTCTCTACACAACTAGAATTATAGTAAATAATCCCTAAGCCTAGAGCCTTGCACTTCAACACAACAACCCGAGGACGCGCCCCTTTATCTAAGGTGAAATCTAGACCTGCGTGAAAACCTTGCTACCCAATTAACTATGACCTATGAACTATGAACCCTAAACTTAAATCGGAATTTCAATCACAAACTCGGTTCCTTGACCCGGTCTGGAATTACAGGTAAACGTTCCACCATGTTTTTCAACAATGATTTGATGGCTAATTGACAATCCTAAACCCGTACCTTTCCCCGGAGGTTTAGTAGTAAAAAAAGGCTCAAATATTCGCTGTTTCAGTTCGTCATCTATTCCCGGTCCGTTATCGATAATGCGAATAACCGCACACGCCCCAGATTTCCCATTATTAATTAATTCTGTGCGAATCCAGATGGATGGCGTTATAGTTTGCTCACTGTCCCCATTAGCGGGTTGAGGACGCATATCTTTTAGGGCATCAATGGCATTGCACAGCACATTCATAAATACCTGATTTAACCCACAAGGATAACAAGTGACTAAAGGCAGTTTGCTATAATCCTTGAACACTTTAATTTCTTGCTTGTTTCCTTTGGATTTTAAACGATAGTAGAGCATGACTAGAGTGCTATCTAGCCCTTGGTGAATATCTATCGATTGCTCTTCGTCTGCTCCAGATAGAGTTTTGAGGGAATAAACAAGTTGGCGCAGACGTTCAGCCCCCATTTGCATAGATGACAGGGTTTTGGGAAAGTCTTCAACTACAAACTCTAAATCAATTTCTTCGACTTCCTGTTGAATTTCTGGTGCAGGTTGGGGATTATATTGGCTGTAGAGTTGGAGTAACTTTAATAAGTCTGTGGTATACTGTTGAGCATGAGGAAAATTGTTACATAAGAAATTAACCGGATTATTAATTTCGTGGGCAACTCCAGCCAGCAATTTGCCTAAGGTGGAAAGATGTTCTTTTTCGATCAACTGTTGTTGCGTCTGGCGCAGTTGATTTAATGTTTCCTCCAGTTGCTCGGCTTGGGCTTTGTATTTTGCTTCCGATCGCTGCAAGGATTCTTCGGTAACTTTGCGCTGGGTGATATCTGTGACGAATCCTTCATAGTAGAGTAAATTCCCATCGCGATCGCGTACCGCCCTAGCATTCTCACAAATCCAGATAATCTGCCCATCTTTTCGATACACCTGGGATTCAAAGTCTGTAACTGAATCGTGCGATCGCAGTTTCTCAATAAAGTCCCGGCGTCGATTCTGATTGACATAGACTTGTTGTCCAATGTTGGTTAGCGTTTCCAATAGTTCAGCTGGGGATGCATAACCATAAATCTTTGCTAGCGCTGGATTGCAGTCAATAAAATGCCCGTCTGGAGTGGTTTGAAAGATGCCCTCAACGGCACCCTCAAACATGCTGCGATATTTCCTCAGGGCTAACTCCATATCTTGACGTTCTGCAATTTGATCCGCTAATTCCTCATTCAACACTTCTAACTGCCGAGTTTGCTTAACCAAATTAGGACATAAGGGTTTGTCTGACTCCAACCAATCAGGTGGACTGTTGAGTAAACGGTCGCTGCTGGGAAGTAACATGGGGGTGTTGCTAAGCATATCTGGGCATTACTACTAGCTTCTAGGATTCGGATCACGCTATCAGTGATATGTAGTCCGCAATACTTGTGATTTCAATCACTAAATTGAGTGATATGAATCACGTTAAGCGCTACGTGTCTTGACTGCCCTTGATTGTACGGACTGTTGCTAAAAATTGACTCAGGAACGGTAATCCGCCAATAGCAGGTAAAAAGTATCGCGAGGTACACAGCAATCCCAAGGCGGCGGCAGTTGCGGGATCTAGATAGTCCTGATAAAACAATACTAATGCGGCATCGCGTGTGCCAACTCCGGCAAAGGTTAGAGGTAATAATCCGGCTAAAATGGCGAGGGGAGACAAGGCGAGATTGACTAGAAATGGAGTCGTCGCTTTCAGCGCTAGGATAAAGAACCAAATTTGTAATAAGTGTAAAAACCAAATAAAAATCGACGTTCCAGTAATTTTGAGAAGCTGACGTTGATCTCGCCAAAAATAGTCATGCATGTCGCCCCAAGACCCTTGCATTGTTTCTAATTTGGAACGCATTTTTTTTGGAGCAATCTTGCGAGCCACGATAAAGAAAAAATAAGCAAATTTGCGAGACGCCAAGAGACAAATTCCCAAGATCAACCCCACGCCCACCGCCGTCGTCATCAGCCAAAATAGCCAATCTTTTGGTTCATAGAGTAATAAACCAAAAACACACCACAACAGCAGGGATAACAGATCACAAGCTTTTTCAAAAATCACCAGCGATAGTGAAAGCGTCCCACTCAAATGACCGCGCTGTTTCATGAAATAGGCTTTGGCAATATCCCCCATCTTGGACGGCAGTACCATATTTAAAACACTTGCCGCTAAGATTAACCGATTAGCCTCAAAAAAGCCCAAGCGAGCGCCACTGGGCATCAGTTGTTGCAACCGCCAAGAGGTGAATAAGGTTAGGGGAACAACCATTCCCAAGCTTACAGGCATCCAGACGCGATCGCTATTTTGAAAAACGGCAATGAGTTCGGGAAAATCAATTTTTGAGTAAATCACTGCCAGGATAATTAGGCTGACAGCGATTGAAATTAGTCGTTTCATCATTTATTGTTCATTGTTGATGGTTCATGGTTCATTGTTGATGATTTATTCCTTTAAAATTTTCGCTCTAATCGCAGCCATTCATAAGCATCTAGTTTCTTAACCTGATTGGTTAAATCTAACCAGGGCTGTAATTGTCCCCGTTGAAACGTGCGACTCATAACCACATAAATCGAAGTTTGATCGCCACAAATTCCGGCAGCAATCACGTCTTTCCAGGACTGAGCTTGCAACTCATCGGTGATATGCCACTGTCCATTTTTCCACTCGATCAAGCGACGGAAGTGGAACGGAGCGTTTTGCTTGCCTGTAATTAGCATTTTTTGTAAGAGTTTGCGGATTAAGTTGGGAAAAAAGCGACCCACTGTGAGCATAACGACTCGCAAAATTAGTAAATTTGTGGGGGTCATTTGTTTCTGTTTTGCCCACCCCAACTCTCCTTCAATCATAATTTCATTGTCTTCAACTTTGACTTGATAGGTATCAACTAAATGACCGACAGCATTTTTTATCTTTTTACCCGTTAGGACTTGCAATGAAAATTGAGTGTCAGAGGCGACTAAACGCTTGTCCTGAAACAGTTTAAAAACTCCCCCTTTGTTTAAGGCTAAATACAGTTCCGTATTTTGGCGACGGTCAATTAAAACTTGTGCGTCCTTAAACCAAACTCGACCGGGAGAACGGGAAGTGGGTTCAGGTCGAGTTGACACAAAATCGCGCCATGTGAGTAAATAGTTCCAGGTATGGTGACCAATAATGTGATCGTCAGCATAGCAAGGAGCCAGTCCATTTGCCAGTCCTACCAGGACGCGATCGTTAATTTCTAGGGCTTGGGGATACCACTGTCCAACCAGTTCAAAGCCATGGGGAAAGAAATTGTATGTATTGCGACTCGTATATTCTCCCCCATAAGAGCCATCAGGATGGACAAACTCTGCGGCTAAATCAACCGCTTTGACTAATGCTTCTTTAAGCCGAGGATCAGGTCTAAGTTGATAAATCCGCGCTAAACAAGAAATCGTTAACGTATGGTAACCGGGGTCACAACCTTCGTACTCAATAAACCAACCTTCGGGATTTTGCCAAGATAATACTTGTTCTAAACGTTGCACTCTAGCTCTATCCCATTGGGTTGCTTGTAATAGATTAGACAGTAAATCTAGACACAAAACAATTAACGCTTGGTGATTGGTCAGGCGTCCACTTTCTTGATGATGGGCTAGCCAATCGGCTCGTTGTTCAAAAAACTTTAACGCAACTGGATTATTTAACCCTAATTCTTGATAACTATCAATACAGGCAAGTAGGGAAAATGCCGCTGCGCCTCCAGCCCGTTCAAACGGGAAATAGTCATCACAAGACCCATCCGGATGAGCGCTTTTAGCCGCATAAAGAATTCCGGCTTCCACCCAATCTTGAATCGCTGGTTGTTGGTAGAAAGGATTATCGGATAATTGAGTATTATACGCCAATGCCAGGGGGAGAACAAACTCCTGAGCCATCCCACTGGGAAAATCAATAATTTTATACTGCCAGAAGTTGCGGTCAAAACAGCCATAAGTTGGACTGTGCGGGTTGCGGTCTAGCAGGGTGAGAAGTTTGGGGATTTGGGCAAGGGCTTCGCGGGCAAATAGGTCTTTATTCATTGTCATTTGTCATTTGTCATTTGTCATTTGTCATTTGTTTGTTATACTCGCTTTTCAATAATTAAGCTACGTCTTGCGTCATCTGCTCGGTTTCCTCAAACTTATATCTTGCAACTGCCTCAATACGGCGATTTTATGTCGGGTGGGCAAGACTGAGCAACTTGGAAACGCTTTTATTCTCGTTGATTTCTCTTGCCCACCTCACGGTAACTTGGGATTTATGCTCAATGCTGTAATATCTGAGTAAGAGCCTTTTTCTCTGCCTTTGTTGATGATTCATAATTTATTATTTTTCCTGTATTCTTCAATATCAGCACATCGCCGCCGCAGTTGAATATCCTCTAACAGCTTACGGTTCACCGCCATCAAGTCCGCAATTAATCCAAACATCCACAGTTGAAAGCCAATCAGAATTAAAATGGCGGCTACAATTAAGCTAGGCGCACGACTTCTATCCGGATCAAATACCACCAACCAACGCACGCACAAAATCAACCCTAAACCGAAAGGAACCGTCCCCAGAACAATGAAGAACTGGAGAGGTTGATAGGTCATGAAAATGCGGATAATCGTAAGAATGGAGCGCTGGATATAAGCGCGAATGCTCTTGACTAAACGGGACGGGCGCAGGAAATCATTGGTTCTAATTGGCACCGAAGCAATGGCTATATTTTTCTGTCCCGCCTGAATAATCATTTCTAGGGTATACGTATATTGGCTAAAGACATTCAGTTGCAGCGCCGCATTCCGACTGATGGCGCGGAAGCCACTAGGAGCGTCAGGGATATTGGTTTTACTCGCAATTCGGACTACCCAGCTTCCTAATTTTTGCAAAAACTTTTTGGCGGGAGAAAAGTGCTTAATTTGCTGGATGGGTCTAGCACCTATGACAATTTCTGCCTGACCTTGTAAAATAGGTTCAATTAGTTTGGGGATGTCTGCGGCACAGTATTGATTATCGGCATCCGTATTTACGATAATATCGGCTCCCGCCTTTAAACAGGCTTCTATCCCTGCCATAAACCCCTTGGCTAAACCCTGATTGTGATCAAAGCTAACAATGTGGTCAACGCCACAGGCTTTGGCAACTTCAACTGTCCGGTCGAGACTGCCATCATTGATAATCAGCCACTCTACCGTATCGACTCCAGGCACTTGACGGGGAAGTTCGGACAGCGTTAGTCCCAGGGTTGCTTCTTCGTTGTAACAAGGGATTTGGATGATTAATTTCATTGCACGTATCGCCAAAACAGTTGAATCATAAGATTAAAATACCGCTTCTTTCTGACAACTAAGTACCTAGTTAAGAAAGTTCCTTCCCTTCGCTCAGGACTCAGAATGACAAATTTGACCGTGCGAAGTATATTTGGTATTTTCCTGGAAACATTCTGCCCTCTGACCTCTGCCTTCTGCCTTGTTTCACCTATTCCGTTTAGGCTTTGGCTCTAGCGTGTAGCCAGCCCCAACGCAGTACCCAAACGCCTGCTCCAATCAACAGGACGGCGAAAAGTCCACCCACCCAAATCGGGATACCAACAGCAGGCAATACCCACCACCATACCGCCACAATATGTAACAATTGAGCGCTGGTCATTTGGTCACCGGGCGGTGGTTCTCCAACTTGCCCTAGGACATCTCGAACGTTTGTACTTAAGGCACTGCTAACCTGGCGATAGGCGGCACCCCAAGCATTAAATAGAGGAGCATAGCTGGGTGAATCCCATAAGGCTCTGGCTCGGTTAATATATCCTCCATCAAGGGCTTCAGCATAGTAGCGTTGAAAATACGATACCAAAGTAGGGGCATTGGCAAGGAACCCCAGTACCGTCAAACCAATTAACCACTTCCACCACCTTTTCCCAATCAGTGCGACTAGCGCCATCAATCCTGGAAGTGCGGGAACTAAAAATCGAGGTCCCCAACTCCAGCCGCCAAATTCCCACAAGGAATGGAGTAGCCAATACCCACCGAATATACCCCCAATGGCTAAGGCTTCTAGGGGTTTAGATTTGAGCGCGTTGCGGAACCCAATAATTGCCAGAATCGTTGGCGGACAGTACCAGATTAACCCCCCCCCTGCCCCTGGACTCAAGATCAAACCGATGAATCGTTCTAGCATTCCATCCAGGGTAAATTTCGAGGCATTTTGTCCACTGGATAGTAAACCACCAAACCGCAGGTAGTTATACGCCATAAACAGCATGAACCCCATAATTGTACCCAGTAGGGGACCTAGAGCATTCCGCAGAGGATACCGCTTGAGCAGGAGATAGGCGGACAACACCGGTCCAATCACAATACCCGCAGGTTTCGCGGTCAAGGCTAAGCCGGAAAGAATACTCGCACCCGCATGTTCACGACTGGTTTTTCCCAGGGCGAGATAGAGGCTGGACGCGGTTATAAAAGAGAGGAGGGGTTCCGCAAAGAACTCTCGCGAATAGACCAAGGCTGTCGTACCCAAGGCAAAACATAAGGCGGCTAAATACGCCCCTGTGCGACTGCTTCCCAAGCGCAATGCCAACAAAGCCACCAGCGATGTGGTTAAAGCCGTTAATAAGACAGATACCACTAAGGCACAAACCGCCGATGAATAGTTCGTCGGTATATTGAACCAGTGACCCAACACCAGTCCCACGGCAACAAAGGGTGTGGCAATAATCGGTAATAAGGGATATCGAATTGAGTAATATTGCCCATCGCGACCCAAGGCTCCGGAACCGGGCGGCACGCTAAAATCAAATTCGGTAACTAATGACTGGGAAACATCCAGCATGTCATTGCCATCAAAGCCCCAAATCCCCGGTTTGAGAAATGCCAGATAAATCAGCCCAATGCCAATGGATAGGGCGAACGCCATTTTCCCAACCTGCTGATGCGCGAGTTGCTGCTGGGGACGAGTGGACTCTTGAATCTCGCTGGGATTTACCATAGTATTTCTAAAGTATTCTGGTTATTTTTATAAGGTATTTTCTATTCCGTCGGTTTATCCGGTACTGCTTATTTACTGTCGCTTTTCTGGCAAACCAACTCGATGATTGGCGTGAGACTGAGACTCCCCGATTTTCTACCAAGAGATTCTAGTATGACAAAGGCATGACACCTCTAGCAACTTATCAGAAACACAGACAATGGAGTCAAGAGATATGAATCAACAGATTGCCTTTATCGGACTCGGCGTCATGGGCGGACCTATGGCGGCAAATTTGGCACGAGAGGGTTACGCGGTTAAGGCGTGGAATCGAACCCCTAATCGTCCAGGTGTAGAGATGGCGGCTCAGGCGGGGGTAACGGTGGTGCCTTCGATTCGTGAGGCTGTCGCATCGGCTGATATTGTCTTTTCCTGTGTCAGTGATGTTCCTGATGTCAAAGAGGTTCTGCTGGGAACGGGAGGGGTTGCCGAATCAGCGCGTCCAGGTACGCTGGTGATTGATACCAGTACGATTGGTCCAGAGGCGGCGCGTGAGATAGGGACGCAATTGCAACAGCATAACTTGCGCTTTTTGGATGCACCCATTTCTGGGGGTGATATTGGGGCAAAAAATGGCACGCTGACAATTATGGTTGGCGGAGAGGCTAAAGATTTTGAGGACAGCAAACCGTTGTTAGAGGTTTTAGGCAAAACTATTCGCCTGTGTGGACCGATGGGGAGTGGTCAAGCGGTCAAACTGTGTAACCAGGTTTTGGGGGCGGTTCATGCGGTGGCGTTGTGTGAGGCGATGCAGTTGGCACAGCAGCAGGATATTGACCCGAACTTAATTGTAGAGGTTTGCAGTACGGGGGCGGCTGGTTCTTGGGCGCTGTCGAATTTGGGACCGAAAATTGCGGCGTCGGATTTCCAACCAGGTTTTATGATTAAGCATATCCTTAAGGATTTAAGACTGGTGCAGGAGACCTTAAATTCATCACCTCAGGAATTGCCAGGAGTGGAACTTGCTGACCGTTTATTTAAGATGGTTCAAGAGTTTGATAGTGGTAAAGGAGGGGAACAGGGTACTCAGGCGATGATTCGCGCTTATCGGAAGTCTTAGTGCAGCGCGGTGGAAATATGTGAGCAGCTTTGTAGGTGTGGAGGAGCTGGGGGAGCTGGGGAAGCTGGGGAAGCTGGGGAAGCTGGGGGAGATATTAGCTGTTCAGTTATTTCTGCCTTCTTGCACTAGTGTAAGAAGGCAGAAGGACATAATGTAACAAAAGTTACGCATTTGTAGGGGCGGGTTTAGGGACAATTGTAGGGGCGGGTTTAGGAACAATTGTAGGGGCGGGTTTAGGGACTAAATTCAGCTAAGCTGTCACGCATTTAAATTGGGAATGGGTAGCGAGCAAGATGCAAAGCCTGCGGCATGGCTTCGCTTAACGCACTACAAGGATTTCGCAATTCTTGACATTATGGTTTAAATGCCGAACAGCTTATTCACCGATAACGGAACAACAAAACCCGCCCTCCTCACTTAAGTTGTTCAGATGGCTTCGTTGTATTCCATTCTTACCATTTCGCCATCTTTACTGACGGTGACGATGCTTTTATAGGCAGGAACGTCTGAGGCGGGTTCAGTTCCATAAAAGGCGAATGTCCAACTTTGCCCATTATCGACAAATGGAACTTCTACGGCGGGTCCATGCATGTAGGATGCCGCCCGATAATCGTCTAAACCGCCGTTGGCTTCTTCGGCTGCCATGCGAGCTAGGTTTTTGGCTCGATTCAGCGCTCTAATATAGTCTGAGTCGTAAACCATGACAATATCACTGTCAGGTTCGGAATAGGCATTCGGTGAGGTTTGAGCGCGGGCTTCTGAACTAATGCCCATCAAAGCGCCCATAAAAAAGGTGGATGTTAGAACGCCGAGAGTCAGTTTGTTAAAGGTTTTCATAGTGAGTTCTCCTGTTTCGTTGCTAATTAAGGTGTTTCTAGCACTTGGGTTAGTGCTATGAAAATGAATTGGTCAAAAAGCGTATCAATCGCTTCTAGTTCTAGATTCGCGCAACTCCTCCCTGTTGAGCTTCCCCACAGAGTTAGAACTATTACCAGTTTGGATATGCAGTAAGATAGAAAGTTAACGTGAAGCCAAACGCGGCAGTTCATCAATCGTTGTTATTGTTCCCATCCTTAACCAGCAATGACCTCAACTCCTGCCCAATCCTTTGACTGGAATACCTTAGCCTCGGAATTCGCGGGGATAGAAACGATTACTGAACCGACTCAGGTGGCTAAGTTATCTTTAGACTATTACCATTTCAGTCCGGTTCTGCAACCCCTGTTAGAGGATAAGCGAGGGAATCTGGTGGTACGCCCTCAGACTGAAGCAGAAGTTTTACAGGTGGCGCGAATCTGTGTCAAGCACAAAGTTCCCCTGACGATTCGAGGTGCGGGAACCGGAAATTATGGGCAATGTATTCCCCTGCACGGTGGAGTAATTTTGGATACCACCCGGATGAATGGGATTCGTTGGATTAAACGGGGTTTAGCTTGTGTGGAATCGGGGGTGAAGTTAGCGGCGTTTGATAAACAGGCGCGGAAAATCGGCTGGGAATGGCGGATGGTGCCTTCAACGTACCGCAGCGCCACGATTGGTGGCTTTATTGGGGGTGGAAGTGGGGGAATTGGGTCAATTAATTATGGGCAATTGCGCGATCGCGGCAATCTTTTGGCGGTGCGTGTGGTTACACTGGAGGAAGACCCCCGTGTGATTGAGTTACGGGGAGATGATGTGCAGAAGGTGAATCACGCCTATGGCACGAATGGGATTATTACGGAGTTAGAGGTTCCTCTCGCCCCGGCTTATGCCTGGGTAGAGGTTATTGTTATTTTCGATAACTTTATCACGGCTGCTCAGTTTGGTCAGGCTTTAAGTGATGCGGATGGGTTGGTGAAAAAGTTGATTAGTATTCATGCTCATCCTATCCCAACCTATTTTAGTGGATTGAAGTCATACCTACCCCATGGGAAACACTGTGCTTTATTAACGATAGCGGAGTCTTGTTTAGAAGCGTTTCAGGAATTAGTGCGGGAGTATGACGGGGAAATTACTTATCAAAAATCTGCCCAAGATGGGAGTAAAGGCACAAGTTTAGCTGAGTTTACCTGGAATCATACGACATTACATGCTCGGAGTCTCGACCCGACGCTGACGTATTTGCAAACCTTCTTTTTTACGTTGGAACGGGTGAAGCAATTGTATGATCATTTCGGTGATGAAGTGATGATGCATTTAGAGTTTTTGCGGGTGAATGGTCAAGCGATTCCAGCCGGATTGCAACTGGTTCGCTATACCACGGAGGAACGGTTAAATGAAATTATTCGCTATCACGAAGAACAGGGGGCGTTTATTGCCAATCCCCATACTTATATTCTGGAAGATGGGGGACGTAAAACAATTGATGTGGAACAGGTGCAGTTTAAGGAACTGGTTGATCCTTACGGGTTGATGAATCCGGGTAAGATGCGAGGATGGGAGGAGCGAGAATAGAGTTTTTTATCAATTTCAATAATCGAACATCTACTCCTGGACTGACACAGCTAAAATTGTGGCATAGATTTTACGATTAAATCGGGCGCACGTCTGTGCGCCCCTACAATCCTCCCCATTAAAACATTGGCTACTTCTACCTGTATAAGGGCGGGTTTTGTTGAGAGGTTATCGGTGAATAGGTGAATTTAGTCCCTAAACCCGCCCCTACACATAAATATATCTATGGATTGGGATTATATTATTTTCGTTGAAACGGGAAGCATTTCCTTCTTTCTTACAACCTTATTCCTTTTCTTCTGCCATCTGCCTTATAGTTTAATTGGACTAATTTATAAGCCAAACACTAAAATGCACAGTTTTATTCCCCCAGAACGCTTCTTTCCTTATCTCACTTGGGCAGACATCCAAACTATGCTCGATAAGGAAAATGTGGTGATTATTCAACCCGTTGGCGCGATTGAACAACATGGTCATCATTTGCCCTTAGTTGTAGATTCGGCGATTGGTGTGGGGGTTCTGGGTAAAGCCCTCGCCCAACTGGAACCGGATATCCCCGCTTATGCGTTGCCGAATTTATTTTATGGGAAATCGAATGAACATTGGCATTTTCCCGGTACGATTACCCTCAGCGCCCAAACGTTGCTGGCGGTGTTAATGGAGGTGGCGGATAGTATTTATCGGGCGGGATTTCGGAAGTTAGTGTTGATGAATTCTCACGGAGGACAACCTCAGATCATGGAAATTGCGGCGCGGGATATTCATCAAAAGTATGGTGATTTCCTGGTGTTTCCTCTGTTTACCTGGCGGGTTCCCAATGTGGCGAAGGAGTTAATTTCAGCTAAGGAGTTGGAGTTGGGAATTCATGCGGGAGATGCGGAAACCAGTTTGATGTTATCCCTATTACCGGAACAGGTGAAAATGGAACGGGCGGTGGCTGAATACCCTCAAGGGTTACCGGAAGATAGTTTATTAAGTATGGAGGGAAAGTTACCCTTTGCTTGGTTAACGCGAGAATTGAGTCAGAGTGGGACATTGGGTGATCCCACACCCGCCACCAAAGAAAAAGGCGATCGCATCCTAGAGTCTTTGGTATCGGGTTGGGTACGGGTAATCCAGGATATCTATCAGTTTCGCCAACCTCAGGGTAAATAGAGGAACGTGCGATCGCGTCGCTTGTAGTAAGGGCTTTAGCCTATCATCGCAACACCGAAACTATCAACGTAAAATATACATTAAACCTTCAGAAAGGGCGGGTTTTGCCACAAACATTATCAATAGGATTCAAAATTAAATTCCTAAACCCGCCCCTACAGTGACTAAAGGGAACTCCTGACTGATTACCTCTTCCCCACGACTAACTGCTATGACTGGAGTTACACTCTAGTTTCAGGCTTTGGTGGATAATTAGTGAGATTTACCTGAAGCGTGTGACCCGATTCAGGATTAAATAGGATAAGTCACCAAAAATAGTAACCTTTCGTGTCTGACAAGCCTAAACCGTCTCGTTCCCTCGCCGGAATTGCCTCGATTGTGGCAATTGCCACCCTGATTAGTAAAATTTTTGGCTTAGTCCGTGAACAAGCGATCGCGGCGGCGTTTGGTGTGGGTCCGGTGGTGAATGCTTATGCCTACGCCTACGTGATTCCGGGCTTTCTGCTGATCTTACTGGGTGGGATTAATGGTCCGTTTCATAGCGCCTTGGTGAGTGTGTTGGCAAAACGGGATAAATCGGAAGCCGCCCCCCTGGTGGAAACGGTTACCACTCTGGTGAGTGGGATATTGTTGCTGGTGACGATTATCTTAATTCTATTTGCGCCCACGTTTATCGATATCCTCGCCCCCGGATTAGAGGAACCCGCGCGATCGCTGGCGGTGCAACAGTTGCAAATTATGGCACCGTTGGCGGTTCTGGCGGGGTTGATTGGGATTGGTTTTGGGACGCTGAATGCTTCGGATCAATATTGGTTACCCAGTGTTAGCCCATTATTTTCTAGCTTGGCGGTGATTGCGGGGTTGGGGATATTGACAGTCTATTCTAGCGGACAAGTGAATACCCCGGAGTATATCCGCTTGGGTAGTATTGTATTAGCTGTGGGTACTCTAGCCGGGGCGATTTGGCAATGGGTGATGCAACTGATTGCCCAGTGGCGATCGGGGATGGGGCGGTTACGGTTGCGGTTTAATTGGCGGCTTCCAGGGGTGAGGGAGGTGATGCGGGTAATGGCACCCGCGACGCTATCCTCTGGGATGTTACATATCAATGTGTATACGGATCTGTTTTTCGCCTCGTTTATTCCCAATGCGGCGGCGGCGATGCGCTATTCCAATTTTATTGTGCTGACGCCTCTAGGAATTATTTCTAATATGATATTGGTGCCGATGCTGCCTGTGTTTTCCCGGTTAGCGGCGCCAGAGAATTGGGCGGAGTTGAAAGTGCGGATTCGTCAGGGATTATTGTTGACGGCGTTGACGATGTTACCCCTGACGGCGATTTTTATCTCTCTATCGGTGCCAATTGTGCGGGTGATTTATGAACGCTATGCTTTTGGTGCAGAGGCTTCTCAGATTGTCGCCCCGGTATTGATGGCGTATGGGTTGGGGATGTTCTTTTATTTAGCACGAGATGTTTTGGTGCGGGTATTTTATGCCTTGGGGGATGGGGAGACACCATTTCGGATTAGTATTGCCAATATCTTTATTAATGCCCTGCTAGATTATCTGTTGGTGAATGCCTTTGCCACACCGGGTTTAGTCTTTGCCACGATTGGTGTGAATATTATTTCCATGAGTTGGCTGTTGTGGGTGTTAAATCGGCGGCTGCATGGTTTACCGTTAGGGGAATGGGGGATAGCGCTGGTGGGTTTGGCGGGGAGTAGTGTTGTGGCGGGATTGGGCAGTTGGGGGGTGAGTTGGGGTTGGCAAGAGGTTGTGGGGAGTGGGAATTTACTGCTGCAAGTCTTACAACTGAGTTTGGCAATGTCGGTGGCGTTGGGGATTTTTGCGGTTTTGGTTGCTCGGTTGAAGTTACCGGAAGTGGATATTTTGGTGAGTCGTTTGCGTCAAAAGTTGGGGAAATGAACAGCCCAGGTTTTATTATTATTGGAGGATGTAGCCACGGTGAATCAGCTTTAACATTATTATATTTAGTGTTTGTCAACAGTCTTTTAAGCTGAACCGTTGCCATGTCTGAACGGCGGATTGCGATTTCCATTCAAAATATCCTGCTCATTACTGCTACCGTTTTGCTGCTGCTGCTGCTGTGGCAACTCAGTAGTCTGTTGGTGATCCTGATGATTGCGGTAGTTCTTGCCGCCACCTTAGCCCCGATTATCAATAGCGCCCAACAGTTGGGAATTCCTCGCTGGTTAGCTGTTCTCCTGGTCTATTTAGGTTTACTGACCATTTTAGTTGGAGTTGGGGTGTTAATTGGACCAACCGTGGCACAGCAAATCCAGCGCCTGTTTCGCCGACTCCCCTCCTATCTAGAAGTGTTAGAAACCTTAATCGACCGTTTGGCAGTGCGCCTGGGTATTAGCGAACCCGTCATTAGTCAAATTTTTGATACCCAAACCCTCACCAATTGGGCAATTCGTTCCAGTCAACAACTCGTTGTCCGATCTTATGGGGTAACGCGGGGGTTTCTGGGTGGTGTTCTCAGTGTGATTCTAGCGTTATTTCTATCGGGCTATATGCTATCCGGTGCGGAACGCTTAATTAAAGGGATTGTGAGTTTATTCCCCAAAC
Organism: Coleofasciculus sp. B1-GNL1-01; assembly: GCF_040220235.1. Lineage (NCBI taxonomy): Bacteria > Bacillati > Cyanobacteriota > Cyanophyceae > Coleofasciculales > Coleofasciculaceae > Coleofasciculus > Coleofasciculus sp. B1-GNL1-01. Next base: position 33,375 of record NZ_JAVJTO010000143.1, on the reverse strand, counting down.
CCTGGGATGAGCGCTTGGCGGCGCAGGTTAAGCCAGTGAGTCGGCGCATGGGTAATTATATCCAGGGACGAGTGTTAGTTTCCGGGATTTTAGGAGTTGCAATTACCATTGGTTTAAAAGTTTTGGGGATTACTGAATTTGCTTTAGGTTTAGGTGTGATTGCTGGAGGAACCAATCTGATTCCTTTTTTTGGTCCCGTGTTGGGGGCGATTCCGGCGTTGATTGTGGCAATTGCCCAAGGAGGGTGGACTTTTTTATGGGTATTTCTCCTGTTTGCGATTATTCAAAATGTGGAAACGTACTTGCTTGATCCCCTTTTAGTCGGTTCTTCGGTAAGAGTTCATCCCTTGTATCAATTGTTGGCGGTGGTCGGTGGCGCACAGGTGTTGGGAATTATTGGGGCGTTAATTGTTCCCCCTTGGATAGCCGGGGCGTCTGTCTTGTTAGAAAATCTCTACCTGCAACCCAAACGACTGGCGGAACAGCAAGCCGCAGCAGTATCACCACCATCCTAGGGAAGAAACTCAAAGCACTCTATCGATGAAAGGTTAATATTAATATGAAGTTCGTTTCTTTTGTCCGGGTGCGGATTGTCCGGACGCTAGTTGTGGCATTTATGGTTGGTTGTTTACTCGCCGTTTTGCCTAGTTTAGCTCAAAACAATTTCAATCAAACTAATTCAAGTCAAACTAATTCTACAGCACCGATTATGCTGGATGGGCGCAAGATTTTTGAAGTGACTCCATCTGAACAATACAGCGCCCAAGAACGAGCTGAGTATGTGAATCAAGTTCTCCAAGAACTGGTGGAAACGGCGGAAACTCCGATAAGCGTCGAACTCACTTCTAAAGAGAAAATACCCGTAATTGAGATTGATGGGAAGCATTTGGTTTCTGTAACGTCAGACGATACACCAGAAGGAAGAAGTCCTCAAGAACAGGCTGAATTTTGGCGAAAAAAACTGCAAACGGTTATTCAAAAGGCACAATATGAGCGTACACCAATCTATTTGATTCAAGCTACCCTGCTCTCAATGGGTTGCATATTACTGGCGATCGCATTGAGTTGGCTACTTGGTAAGCTTTGGTCTGATTGGCTGAAACCTCAGTTGGATAAAGAGGCGGCGGAGTCAGCCTCCCTAGAGGGAACGAAACAGGCGAACAGTCCCAAATTCGCCGGACAATTTCTCCTGACACTCATCCGGTGTGCTATCTGGGTGTATGCACTGATTTATATCACCACCCAGTTTCGCCAAACTCGAGAATTAAGTCGCATCGTTACCGATACGATAATTGCCAGCTTAACCTCAGACATGATTCCTTTAGGAGATAACTCCTATTCGGTGTTGAATCTATTAATCCTGATCAGCTTATTTGTCGGGCTGATTATCCTGGCAAAAGTGATCAAACAAGGGTTGCGATCGCGGATTTTACGGTTCACGGGTTTGAGTCGTGCAGCACAGGAAACCATTGCGATTATTTTCAATTATGCCTTTATTTTTATCAGCAGCCTTGTCTTATTACAGTTATGGGGTTTAGATATTAGTTCCCTCACCGTATTTGCGGGTGTGTTGGGGGTGGGTATTGGCTTAGGATTGCAGGGAATTGCGAAAGAGTTTATTAGCGGCTTAGTTTTAATCTTTGAACGTCCTATTCAAGTTGGCGATTTCGTCGATGTGGGCGGATTGATGGGAACGGTGGAATATATTAGTGTTCGCAGTACCGAAATCAAAACATTAGATGATGTTTCGATTATTATTCCCAATTCCAGATTTTTGGAATCGGAGGTGCTTAACTGGTCGCATCACAGTGCAGTATCCCGATTAAAGATACCTGTGGGCGTGGCGTATGGGTCAAACCTAAAGACGGTGAGATGTGCTTTGATTGATGCGGCAAAAGAACATAGTGATGTTCTACCTCAACCGATACCCAGAGTCTTTTTTAAGGGATTTGGTGATAGTTCTCTCGATTTTGATTTGTTGGTTTGGATTAGTGAACCTCGCAAGCAGTTCCAAATTAAGAGTGACCTTTATTTTCGGATTGAAGTCATTCTCCGCCATCGAGATGTGGAAATTCCCTTCCCGCAACGGGATCTTCATGTTCGTTCAGGGAATTTACCAGTCGATATTTCTCCGCAATTAGTTGAATCATTGGCACAACTATCCCAGAGTTTGGCAAAGTGGCTCGATCAACAACCAACGGCTAATCCACCGCGAGATGGTAATGGTCATGGTAAACATTAACTATCATTTATTGGTTTTTGATCAGGCAATTCTACAGGACAAGGTAGCTTACTGCTTCTAAAAAAAATCGGGATACAGTTTGATTACAGCTACCCATCCCAGTAAGCTTTAGCTTACTTGAGCTTTCAGCCGGAAATTTATTTCCCGGCTATACTTGTATAGCAACCGCCACAACGGTTAGGACACTAAACGTGCATTGACGCAATAAGCGGCATTCATCTGATGTCCTAATGATCCTGGCGACTGCTATAAAATAAAAAAGAACAGGTAAAACTCAATTTAATCATCCGTGGCAACCGACTCCCAAAATAATACACCCAAGCAAGTTTTAGTTTGTCAACATCGTTCCTGTCAAGCTGAAGGTTCAGCCGATGTCTTGGCGGCGTTTGAGGAAACGGCTGAGGATACAGACTTTAAGATAAAAGGCACAGATTGCCAAGGACAATGTAGTTGTGGTCCGACGGTGCGCGTTGTACCCGAAGAAACCTGGTATTATCGGGTTCAACCCAGCGATGTCCGCCGGATTGTGGAACAACACCTGAAAGAAGGGAAACCAGTTGATGAAAAGCTGAATCCGAGGATTCATCGGCGGTTTAGCTTTTGAGATTATTCGCGTAACACATAACCAACCCCCCGAACCGTTTGCACCAAGCGCTTCTCGCCATTGGCTTCCAGTTTCAGGCGCAAATAGCGCACGTAGACCTCGATAATATTAGAATCCCCCATAAAATCATACCCCCAGACTCGTTCCAGGATTTGGTCACGGGTGAGAACCTGGCGAGGATGAGAGATCAGATAATCGAGTAAATCAAACTCCTTCGCCGTGAGTTCAATTAAGCGATCGCCCCGATAGACTTCACGGGTGGAATGGTTTAAGCTTAAGTCAGCAAATTGTAGAGTATCTGGGTCTTCCTCCTGATTCCGTCGCAGATGCGCCCTGACTCTGGCTAACAACTCCTCCACACTAAACGGTTTCACCACATAGTCATCCGCACCCGCATCCAATCCCGCCACGCGATCGCTCACTTCATCCTTAGCGGTTAATAATAGTATTGGCACCTTATCCCCCGTACTCCGCAGACGGCGACAAATTTCCAGTCCCGATACTCCCGGTAGCATCCAGTCGAGAATCAGCAAATCCGGCTGCGATTCCCGCGCTTTGACTAAACCCGCGAACCCATCCGGCGCTACGCTGACTTGATATCCTTCATATTGCAGTTCCAGTTCGATAAACTTGGCGAGTTTTGCCTCATCTTCCACAACTAAGATATGGTGCGTCATTGGTTGGAGATTGTGAAAATACTACTATAACTAGGCTGGCTGAATCAGCATTACTAAGAAATATTAACAAGTGTCAAATGGTTACTGTTCCCTATTTCCGAATCTCAACCGTCACCTTTAATGCAAGTCTCACTACTGACAAGCTTGAACTAATCCCTGCGATCCTATAAAGTTATCTTAATATTAAATTATGTAAATTTTGATCAAACGCTTAAGCTGTTCAGTGTTTAGAACCTTGTCGTGCAATCATTACCCACCAGTCTTCCAAAGCGTGCCATTCGTCTTAGCATTACTGCCACAATCAATAATGGTCTCGGCTCGATTGACACCACCAGTGGGGCGTACAACTCCACCTCAGCCGGGGGTAACGGTGGCGATATCAATCTCAGCACAAATCAAGGCGGTATTAGCACAAGTAACCTCAGTTCCTTCTCTGAATCAGATGGCACGATTGGTGGCAATATTGATCTGAGTAACGGAATGACGCGAAGCATCTGTCCAGATTCTTCGCTTCGCTCAGAATGACATGATAGAACGCAACTTGGTATAAGTACGGGAGAAGCCGAGATGAATTTTAGGGACAGAATTTACCACAAAGTCATCTCGGCTTTACTCACTGTACCGACTCTGGAAAGTTGGCTAATGACGGTTTTTCTGTTATTGGTTATTGCTTTAACCTGTTTACCCATAGGATTTTATTCGGGGCTTTTAGAGATTAGAATTTTGCCTTTATCTTTTCTAGGTATTGTCAAAATTTTAGTGAGTCGCTTCTTTTTCCCCTGTTTTGCCGAAGAGCTGCTATTTCGCGTCCTCCTCCTGCCCAGCCCAACCCCTAATAATCCAGTCAAGATCCAATTGACTATGGCTTTTCTCAGCATAGTTCTTTATGTCATCGGTCATCCTCTATTTGCCGCTTTAGTTTACCAAAAAGCATTTGGAGTTTTCACGAATCCCGGTTTTCTGTTGTCAACACTAATTTTAGGAATCACCTTGACGATTTCCTACTGGCACTCTCGCTCAATCTGGTCTCCCGTTGTAATTCATTGGATTGTTGTTATCGTTTGGCTACTTATATTCGATGGATATTCAAAATTAGATTTATAGTGTCTGGAACACTATTCCAATTTCGGTACGCGCCAGAGTTTAATGGTTTTATCGGCACTTCCACTAACTAATGTTTCTCCATCTGGGCTAATCGCGATAGAATTCACTGAACTTAAATGACCCTTTAGCGTGCGAATTAATTGTCCTGTGGCAAGATGCCAAAGTTTAATCGTCTTATCTGCACTTCCACTGGCTAAAACCTGACCATCTGGACTAATGGCTAACGCATTCACAAAACTAGAATGTCCTGTCAGGGTGTGAATTTCTTTCCCTGTGGCTAAATCCCAAAGTTTAATCGTCTTATCTGCACTTCCACTGACTAAGGTTTTCCCATCCGGACTAATTTCTAGAGCGTTGACTGAACTTGAATGTCCCGAAAGCGTACCCATTTCTTTTCCTGTGGTTAAATCCCAACGTTTAATCGTCTTATCCGCACCTCCACTGACTAAGGTTTTCCCATCCGGACTAATTGCCAAGGTGTTGACTGAACTCAAATGTCCGGTTAGTGTGTGAGTTTCTTTCCCCGTAGCTAAATCCCAAAGTTTAATCGTTTTATCGGCACTCCCACTGACTAACGTCTGCCCATCTGGACTAATGACTAAATAATTAACAAAGCTAGAATGTCCTGATAGCGTTTTGATTTTTTCCTGAGTAACCAGATTCCAAACCTGAATTATCCTATCGCCACTTCCGGTAACCAGTTTATCCCAGTCTGAATTAATCGCAAAATAATTAACAGGCTTGGTATATCCTGTAAGTTGGCGAATTTCTTGACCTGAGTCCAACTGCCAAAATCGGATGGTTTTATCTGCATGTCCACTCACTAATATCTCTCCATCTGGACTAATTATCAGGTAATTAATATAACTAGCATTAGCATTAATAGTTTGAGCCAGTTCGATGGATTGATAGGTCGCAATGTCTGCCGGAAGCTGAGGTTCTATTTTCCTGACTTGATAAACACCCACACCAATGACTAAGGCTAAAGTTCCCAACCAAATCCATTTGTTTGGCGAGATGAAACGTTGACGTTGAGAGGTTCTCCCCGTTTCTTCTTGCTGCTGGGTTGCTGCTTGTATCGTTGTATGACTCGGTAATGGCACAAACGAAGATATCCCAGAGGTAAGAGACGACGATGAAATATTAGCCAATTCATCCATAATTTCCTGAGTCGTCTTATGCCGAGTTGCTGCTGTTGGTGACATTAACTTGTCAATGAGGTCAGCTAATGGTTTGGAGATATTCGGAACCTGTTTGCGCCAATTACAGCGATCAGTTAATGGGTCATACATACTCGGATCAGTTACCGATTTTGCGGTTAACAAATAGACCAATGTTCGACCCAAGGCATAAAAATCCGACTGGGGAACCGCATGACCTTTTTCTTGTTCCGGTGGTGTATACCCTGCCGAACTAATTTTAGTAACATTCCCCGCACCACCCACTTCCGCTAAGTAGGTATAGGTCAATTCTCTCGCTGTGCCAAAATCAATCAACACCAATTGTCCGGTGGAACGCAGCATAATATTTTCCGGTTTAATGTCTCGATGAAAATAATTTTTTCCATGAACCAGATGTAAAATTTCAACCAGTTGTTTTAGCCAATTCAATGCCAAGGATTCGGAAATGGGATGATTCCCCTGTTGTCGCATCCACTGCTTTAAATTTAGCCCCTCAATTTTTTCCATGATCATGCAATGCAGCGGTTCCCCACCTGGGGGAATAACCTGAAAATATCCATCGGATTCAACGTGAGGAATACCCGGATGATGAAGTTGACTTAATACGGTGGCTTCTTGTTGAAATAATTCGATGACTTTAGGATTGTTATTGTGCTTAGGTTTGAGAACTTTTAAGATTTTCGGATTAGCCCCTTGGTAGGCTTCATACACCATACCAAAGCCACTGGTATCACTGAGGAGACGCATCACTTGATAGCGCCCTTGGATTAGCAACAATGAGCCACAATTGCGACAAATTCGATTATTGAGGTTACCTGGATCACTGGGTTCAGGACACCGGGGATTGATACAGTAGCTCATATCTCGCTACAGCCATGTCACGAAGGATCTTTCCCTGATCTTAGGATGCGGATAAGGATGCTGGGGAATATTCCTCGACGAACGATTAAAATTTCTATCGAAACTGCTAAAATGTAAAAAACTGTTTCTTTCAAAAGCTGAATTGAGTAATATTTTATGAGTGGTGTGGCTGCCTACGACTGGCAATCACCGCCGTGCGATCGCTCCCACAGAAATAGTCCCTCTGTAGCGCCACTGACGGTTTTCTGCGACTTCGATGGACCGATTGTCGATGTCTCTAAGCGCTATTACACCACCTACAAGCTAGCACTGGCTGATACGCGATCGGCTTATCAAGACCAAGGAATCACGTTACCGATTCAACAGCTTGAAGCCCAACAATTCTGGGAGATGAAACAGGATCGGGTGGCGGATGAAGACATTGCCCTGCGATCAGGTGTACAAGGGGAACAATTTGAGTTTTTCTTATCACGAGTCTTAGAAATTGTCAATCAACCCTTACTGTTACATCTGGATAAGCTGCAACCGGGAGTGCGCTGGGCATTAGCCAGACTCCATTCTCAAGGTATCCGGCTAGTCTTGGTGACGTTACGCTGTCAGGAACAAGCGACACAAATTTTGAGAAATTACGGGTTGACTCGTCTGTTTAGCGGTATTTATGGAACTTACGACGATCAAGCCGCCTATCGGAATAATATTGAACTCAAGCAACAACTTTTAGCACAAGCCTTGACTGAACACGTCTGTTTTTCTCTTCAGCCGCAATCAGCATGGATGATTGGTGACACGGAAGCGGATCTCCTCGCCGCCCAAGCCGTGTCCATTCCCACCGTGGCGCTAACCTGTGGGATTCGTTCCTATAGTTATCTCCAGCAATTCCAACCCACTCACACTTGCTCTGATCTGCTAGCGGCGGCTGATTATCTTTTGGGAAAGATGAAGCGTGAACACTAAGTCAGCTAAGTAGGTTGGGTTAGTGATAGCGTAACTCAACCAAAAATGTACCATGATTGCCTTTAGAAGCAAAGCGTACCACGTTTTCCTTATCTTTAGGTATTCCGCAGGCATTAGCCTATATGCTGGCTAATCCAGAACAAACGCAGCCTACCTACGGCTTACTTTGTAGTGGAGACAGTTTCAGCTTCCTCAAGCTACAGTCGCAACCGACTGCTGTCTATGGGCTATCCAACCATTTCAATATTTTAAATGATGGCGATCTAGCAACGGTGCTTCAAATCTTAAGAAAGATAGGTCAATCTGCCCTTCCCTGAACCTTAACCTGAAGTTCCAACAGGCAGTTGAAACTGTTGTCTGTTCCCTGTTGCCTCTCCCCACCACAAGACTTATTCAGCAGCCCCTATTTTAAGACTGTTCCAGCAAATGCATCTGTTCCCACCAACGACTTAAGGGATAATACACCACAGGTGCCCACAAACTACTGAGAATCGCTGAGGATAGAGCAATGCGCTGGTGATCCGTCCAAATTTCTGCTAGAGTGCGATCGCCCATAAAACTGTACTGAATTGCTGTCACCGTCTCCGCGACAACCGCCATCCCAAATACAATTAGCGCCACGGAAATAAAATCTTCCTGAATATATCGCTGCTTCTGCATTCGAGCCGTTAAAATGCCCACCAACACTAAACTTAAAACATGAGTGGGTTCAGGGGCAGTCATCCCATCTTGAATCAAACCCAGTACTAATCCTGCCATTGCCCCCTGAAAAGCGGTGCGTTTGATACTCCAAGCAACTACCCAAATTAACAACCAATTCGGGGCAATTCCCAGTAATTCCATGCCCGGTAACCGAGTGGGTAAAACCATTACACATAAAAGCACAGAACCTGCCGTTACCGTCCAATTGATCAGTTGACGAACTTGGGGGGAAAACTGGGAAAGGTTGAAAATGTTGTTCCAGGGTTTCTTCTGTGCTATCCTCAATGAGTTTTGCCTTTTTTTGACCTCCATTTCACCGCCCAAGTATTACATCTAGGTTTTTGTTGATTGTTGATTGGAAAATTAATCGGGATAAATTCCTAAGTATAAAAACTTACTCGAAAATTGACGAAAATCCCGAAAATCGATTTTACCTGTGAGAGATCGGGATCTTAGGTTATCCCCTTGTAAGTAGTCGGACAAAAGTAAACGGTACTGTATTAAGTGCAAGTAAATCACCCTAAAACCCTTACTGTTCCCTGTTCCCTAGTCTCAACCGTTAACTTTAATTGTGTCCACCTACTTACTCTATTCGGTATCAACTGTCTTTGATTGGGGATAAACAATTACCCACTCTAATGCCTCTAGAGGCGCTGTCAACTCAATGACAGCTTCGGGGGCTGGACTTTTATCCAGGTTGACTGACTCCACCCGTCCTAACGGTAATCCAGCCGGAAACAGTTTGCTCACGGGTGATGTGGAAACTGCATCACCCCGACGTACATCAGGTACTTTGTCAAAAAACTGAAGCACAGCCCGATTTGAACCTTGTCCTCGAATAAAACCCATGCTACGGCTACGGCTAATCACCGCCCCGACTCGGCTAGTAGCGTCGCTGATTAGTAGTACGCGACTTGTATTCGGGGTCACATTAACAATCTGACCCACTAAACCGCCAGGTGCCATAACAATTGAATGCACCTTAATCCCATCTCGACTCCCTCGACCTAAAGTTACATGTTGCCACCAGTGACCTGCACTACGCCCGATCATGGGAGCAAGAATTCCTTGCTTGTCTTGGGTTTTAGAATAATTCAGTAGCTCTTTGAGTTTTTGGTTTTGGCTCTCGAGTTCAATCAGACGCTGTTGTAGTTCCAAAACTTTGGCATTGGTCAAACGCTCCTCTTGGGTTGGTTCTGATTGTAAAGGACGGGTCAATAACTGATAAGCCTCAAAGAGAGCTGCCCCCTGAGTGTGGCGAACGAACCAAGCAAGGCTTAGAGTTAGTCCCCCCAGCACAACAGCGACTCCATGTTTGTCCCACCAACGACGCAATATATACATAACCTGTCCAGTATTCGTTCAGCTTCCGGCTGATGCGCCAGAGTTGCAGTAGTGCAGTTGACTTCTCATGCAGCTTGTGAACCAACCAAGGTAGCTCTCTAAGAGATTATCACCTTAGATATGGCGAGAGCGCCCACTAAACACCCGTTCTAGCTGTTTGAAGTTCTCTAGAACACGACCTGTGCCTAAAACCACACAGCTTAGGGGATCAGCCGCTACATGAGTCACAATACCCGTTTCGTGACTAATCAACGTATCTAGTCCTTTTAGTAAGGCACCACCACCAGCTAACATGATGCCTCGATCAATAATATCAGCAGCGAGTTCAGGTGGTGTCCGCTCTAATGTCCGTTTAACGGCGTCAACAATAACAGCCAGTGGTTCGGACATACTCTCGCGAATTTCGGGTCCCTTAATACTCACGGTGCGCGGTAAACCCGATAGCATGTGTAAGCCGCGTACTTCCATGGAGAAATCGTCATCCTCATGAGTCGGGTAGGCTGAACCAATCTGAATTTTAATTTCTTCAGCCGTTCGTTCCCCAATCACCAGGTTATGCACTTTTTTCATGTACTGGGTGATCGATTCACTCAGTTCATCACCAGCGACCCGTACTGATTCGCTCAAAACGGTACCTTGTAAACTTAGCACCGCCACTTCTGTCGTACCACCACCGATATCAATAATCATATTACCGGTTGGCTCTGCCACTGGCAGCCCCGCACCAATGGCAGCCGCAACGGGTTCATCGATTAAGTACACATCTCTGGCACCCGCTTGAGAGGCGGCTTCCATAACCGCCCGTCGTTCAACCCCCGTCACACCACTGGGAATGCCAATGACAATCCGAGGTTGCACTAAAGTCCGCCCTTCGTGAACTCGCCGGATAAAATGCTTGAGCATGAGTTCGGCGGTATCGAAGTCAGCAATCACGCCATCGCGTAAAGGACGCAAGGCGATTACGTTACCGGGCGTCCTACCCAGCATTTTTTTGGCGTCCTCTCCCACCGCTAATGGCACTTTTTCATCTTGGTCCATGGCGACGACAGAAGGCTCCTGGAGTACGATGCCTTTGCCAGATACATATACTAAAGTATTAGCTGTACCTAAATCGATACCCATGTCCCGGGATAGGGAAAAGCGATTGAAAATACCCACTCGTTTATACGCCCCCAAGGTCGAATGTTTCTATGTATAACAAACAATGTATCTGAACTGTAACCGAGGTGGATTCTATTACGTTTTTTTGGCTGAGTCTAGTGAAGTTGAGAAAGTCATCGTGATTAATCTTTGAAATCAAAGCTGAAAGTATCATTCAGACGAGAAATTTGCTGATCCGGAGAAAGTTTTTGACCACTGGGCGTGCATGTAGAGACGTAGCATGCTACGTCTGGAAGCTGGGGGAGAGGTTTGCTGTTCAGTTATTTCTGCCTTTTTGCACCAGGGTAAGGGATTGTGGCGGACGGCATAAATTCGCTAAACTGGTTGGCGATAAGTACAAGGGTACTAAAACAATGAGTCTCAATGTGGTTAATCTAGTGGGTCGGGTGGGCGCAGATCCCGATGTCCGCTATTTCGAGTCGGGTAGTGTTTTGTGTAAGTTAACACTAGCGGTGGATCGTCGCAGCCGCAACAGTGATAAGCCGGACTGGTTCAATATAGAGATTTGGGGTAAGACAGCGGAAGTGGCGGCAAACTACGTGCGGAAGGGAAGTTTGATCGGGATTCAAGGAGCGCTGAAGATTGATCCGTTAACGACGCGGGATGGTCACAATTACCACAAGCCCGTTATCCGGGTGGATCGAATGGATTTATTAGGATCTAAACGCGATAATGACCCTAGTACAGTTGATCGCTACGGCGAGACAGAGTTCTAAAGGTTATACCAAGTTGCCGTCTAAGGTAGACCATTGAATCGGGCGCAAGTCTTTGCGCCCCTACGGTTTCGGGTCTCCAATTTTAATTCATCTTGCTAAGGTGTGCCACGCCAGTAGAATCAGTCATGCTGAGCAAAACGCAGTGAAACAGAGTGACACGAAGCATCTATCCAGATTCTAAAGCTCGTTCCTCGCTATAGCGAAAGCTTCACGCTTCGCTCTCCCTAGACATCATAGAACGCAACTTGGTATTAGTAGCTAATTTGCAGCGTGACGGATGCCTGTACCTCTTGCTCACCGCCAATAATTGGTGTTGGAGCATTTGGGGCAAAGGACTCCGCCCTGTTCATCAGCGGCATGGGTGGAGACGGTGGTGTGGCACCATTAATTTGAATGTTCACGATATCTTGACGGGTGAGGTTCAAGGCATTTAACACGGCATCGGCTTGCTGTTGGGCATCTTGGGTGGCTTCTCGTAGCGCTTGTTTTTGAGCCGTGGCGATCGCACTTTCTGGGGCGGTAAAGCTAATGGAATCGATGCGGGTTGCACCAGCAGCCACAGCATCATCCAAAAGGGTTCCTGCTTGTTCTGTGGGAAGGCGGAAGCTGACCGTGTTACTGGCAGAATACCCGATCAGGCGTCGCTGATTGTCCTCGTAGCTATAGACAGGGTTGAGTTGGATGCTGGTGGTTTGGAGTTGTTCAACATTACGCGATCGCAGCAACTCCACCACCGCCGCTGACTGACGTGCCACTTCTTGTTGCACCGCCTGGGCGGTTTTTCCCTCTACCTCAACCCCTAACTGGACTCGCGTCAGAGTTGTGGGAATTCGTTCTACGCCTTGTCCAGTTACTGTGAGCGTTCGCAACATTCGTTCCTGTGCGATCGCGGGATTGATCAATCCCAGCATGATTAATCCCACAACCCCAGCCATCACCTGTAACTGTTTTTGGTTGAGGAAATGAGAACGAGATGAACCTAGATACATCATTGTATTGATTCTCCACATATAGATAGATTAAGCTTTCACTTTGCCACCCTAGAGCATTATCATTTCTGAGGTTACGGTTTTTGTAACCCTGTGGTTTGATATGGACCAAGAGATAACTTTCTCTCCCCCAGCTTCCAGACGTGCCATGGCACGTCTCTACATGCTCCCCCAGCTCCCTGTTCCCCGTTCCCTGTTCCCTGTAGAATGGAATCCATGCTTTTTTCTCAACCTATAGCTGATGCAACTACCTGGGTGAGTTCCCTAACTCCCCCCTTTAGCTTCCCCTGGCTATCTACCCACCACTCCCTGATAGCCGCAGCCAGTGAAGCCACCACCAGCGAAGCCGAAGAGAGTTCATTAATCTTCGCTGGCGTATTGCTGAGTTTAGTCGTCATTTACTTCGCTAGCAAATTAGGTGGCGAACTTTGTGCGCGGATTAACTTGCCACCTGTACTGGGGGAACTCGTTGGTGGGGTAGTTGTGGGCGTCTCAGCGCTGCATCTACTTGTTTTTCCCGAAGCGGGAGCAGATGCCGCTAGCTCAATGATTGTTAGCTTCCTGGAACGTACAGCGGGCTTGAGTCCAATGGCGGCTGAGTCGGTGTTTGACACTCAGAGTGAGGTGATCTCGGTTTTAGCCGAACTGGGGGTGGTAATTCTTCTATTTGAAATTGGACTGGAATCGGATTTGCAAGAACTGATCCGAGTTGGTCCACAAGCGGCTGTTGTGGCAATTGTGGGGGTGATTGCCCCCTTTGCCGCCGGAACCGCTGGGTTAACCTATTTGTTCGACGTTCCAGCCGTCCCAGCTATTTTTGCAGGGGCGGCGCTCACCGCTACCAGTATTGGGATTACCGCCAAAGTTTTAGCTGAAATCGGCAGTCTCAGTTCCAAAGAAGGTCAAATTATCATTGGTGCAGCGGTTTTAGACGACGTGTTAGGCATCATCGTGCTAGCCGTGGTGGCGAGTTTAGCCAAAACCGGGGAAATCGCGATCGCGAATGTTATTTATCTAATCATCAGTGCGGGTGTCTTTTTAGTGGGTGCGATTTTAGTGGGGCGCTTTCTGGGTCCCTATTTTGTCGCCTTGGTGGATGAAATGAAGACAAGGGGTCAGGTACTTCTCACCGCCCTGATTTTTGCCGCGATTCTGTCTTATATTGCCGCCGCGATTCAACTTGAAGCTATTTTAGGCGCATTTGCTGCTGGCTTAATTCTGGCGGAAACCGATAAACGCCGCGAATTAGAGGAACAGGTGTTACCTGTGGCTGATGTCCTTACCCCAATTTTCTTTGTGGTGGTGGGTGCCAAAACTGATTTAAGTGTCCTTAATCCAGCCGTTCCCAGCAATCGAGAAGGATTGATTTTGGCACTGTTCCTGATCGTGGTGGCGATTATCGGTAAGGTAGTCACAGGCTTTACGGTCTTTGGTCAACCGGGTATTAATCGTTTGGCAATTGGTGTGGGGATGATTCCCCGAGGCGAAGTGGGACTGGTTTTTGCTGGCGTCGGTTCGGCTAGTGGGGCGCTTTCTAATGCAACTGAGGCGGCGATTATTATGATGGTGATTTTAACCACATTTATCGCTCCCCCCTTATTGCGATTAGTCTTAAAAGAACCCGAAACTGTCCCCGGATCAGAGCCAGTGGAAACTCTGTCAGAGTCTAAACCCGAATGACTTAATCATCCCCAGTTCTCCTGAAGTACAAGCAGGGGGAGCAATGTAGAGACGTGCCATGGCGCGTCTGGGAGCAGTTGGGATTGTTCATCCGAAAAGGGACTATACTATTTTGTTTGAAACTTAAATTCGTTACTCTACGTCCCTGAGAGCGGACTGTCTATAACAGCTACTCAACTCAACTTGGGTGAGTCATTGGCTTAAGCCAGGGTTAAAACCAAAGCAAGCAGTTGGACTTCGGGATATAGGGTGAACCCGCTCAACCTGACTGAGTTCGGTTTTGAACTCAGCAACTGCCTTAAGTGAAACGCCATCCACCCAAATGCTGTATGCAGCACCGAGCTTTAAGTTAGGAGCAATAATTGTGAGATTTCGCTGGCTACTGCTACTCTCCAGCTTTTTGAGTGTTTTTCTCTATACATCCGCCGCCGAAGCGCGTCAACTGCTGTTTTGGCGGTTTGACCGCGCTCAAAACCAGTTAGTCTTTACGACGGATGAGGGTGTTCAGCCGAGGGCGCAACTGATTGCGAATCCGACTCGGCTGGTTATTGATTTGCCCGGAATTCGACTGGGACGCCCGACGGTGAATCAACAAGTGGGCGGTGCGATTCAAGAAATCCGAGTCGGACAATTTGAAAACCAAACCACTCGGATTGTGGTGGAATTAGCCCCAGGTTATACCCTCGACCCCCAACAGGTACAATTTAGAGGACTATCGCCGACGCAGTGGACGGTGAATATCCCTGATCCACAACGGATATCCAGTTTACCCAGTCCGCCTCCCTCAGTCCGAACTGTTAACCCTTCGACTTCGCTCAGGGTTAACGATCGCCAATCTCGCCAACCGAGTTCACCCCCAACGGTGACGGTGGAAACATCGGCGACACAAGTGGATAGTTTCCAGGTGACTCGGAATGGATTTTTTATCCATACCGATGGTGGAGAACCCGATCAGATTAAGGTGAAGCGGAGTCGCGATCGCCGCCAGATTGAGATTGAGGTGGAGGGGTTAAATCTGTCCCGCCGTCTGGTTGAGCAAACGTTGAACGTGAATCGCTACGGCGTTAGCCAAATTGAATTCCAAAAGCTGAAAGATTCACCCCCCTTGACTCGGATCACCTTAAATGTTGACCGAGATAGTCCCGATTGGCAGGCATTATACAGCGATGTTGGCGGGTTGGTGATTATCCCCAGAGGAACCTCAGCATCCAGTTTAGAGAGTCGTTCTAATGGTTCGGGTAATGTCTTAGTCTCTTATCCTTCGCGATCGCAAACCTCGAATCGACCAGTCAGCATTAATCAACAAGCAACAATTCAATCGGTTGAACTGGGAAATAATCAGACTCAACTATTGATTGAAGCCGATCGCAGTGTCCAAGCCACCAGTCGTTGGGATGCTAAAGAGAGGGCGTACCGGATTACTATCCCCAATGCTCAATTAGCGGATCAGGTTAAAGGACCTCAACTGACTGCTAATAGTCCTTTATCACGGGTATTGCTGCGCCAGCAAGACTCTAACACCGTGGTAATTTTGGTGCAGCCGAGTTCCGGAACTCAGATTGGTAGCCTTAATCAAATTAGCGATCGCCTATTGGCGCTACCCATACAAACCCGACGCGCCACATTACCGCCCCGTGAATCGATTCCAGTACCGCCGCCAAACCCTTCCCCCACACCCCCAACCTCATTTCCCACGGTTCCCAATAGTCGAATTGTGGTGATGGTTGATCCGGGACATGGCGGTAAAGATCCCGGCGCTGTGGGTATTGGCGGATTACGGGAAAAGGATGTTATTTTACCCATTGCCCAAGAAGTGGCAGCATTATTAGAAAAGCAGGGTGTGCAAGCCGTATTAACCCGCAATAGTGATTATTTTGTGGATTTAGCGCCCCGTGTGACCATGGCGGAGCGAGTCAATGCTAATCTATTTGTCAGCATTCATGCGAATGCCATTAGTCTCAGCCGCCCAGATGTCAATGGATTGGAAACCTATTATTTCGCCAGTGGGCAACGACTTGCCCAGACGATTCACAATAACATTTTACAGACGGTTCCCATACAGGATCGGGGTGTCCGACGCGCCCGGTTTTATGTGCTGAGGAAAACCTCAATGCCAGCGGTGTTGGTGGAAGTGGGGTTTGTCACGGGTCGAGATGATTCGGTAAAACTCAATGATCCAAATCACCGTAGCCAAACGGCACAGGCGATCGCTCGTGGTATCCTTCAGTACATTCAGCAGAATTTTTAACACGAGTGTTATCGGGGTTCTCAATAGTCCCCTTTACCAAGTGGGAAAATTCTTTGACAAATGACGAATGACGAATGACGAATGACGAATGACGAATGACAAATGACCCGATTTTGACCTTAAGGGGAGAAGCACAACACCGTCGGATTGGCGTATTCGACAGTGGTGTTGGCGGACTTACGGTTCTCAGGGAACTCTACCGACAACTTCCCCATGAATCGATTCTTTATTTTGCCGATACCGCACGACTCCCTTATGGCACTCGTTCAGCCAGGGAAATCGTCCAATTTGGGCGCGAGATTCTCACCTGGATGGTTGAGCAAGATGTGAAAATGGTGGTGCTGGCGTGTAACACCAGTGACGCCTTAGCCCTAGAAACATTACGGCGTGAGTTTCAACTGCCGATTTTGGGATTAATTTTGCCTGGATCTCGTGCGGCGGTACAAGCAGGGCGTCGGATTGGCGTGATTGCTACCCCGGCGACGGCGGCGAGTAATGCCTATCGACGCGCTTTGTTAGAAGTGGAATCCACGGTTCAAGTTTGGCAAGTCAGTTGTCCAGAGTTTGTCCCCTTGGTGGAGCAAAATCGGTTATATGAACCCTATACCTCGGAAGTTGCTTTGCAGTATCTGACGCCATTACTTCAGCAGCGAATTGATACGTTGATTTATGGGTGTACTCATTATCCCTTGTTGGCGCCTGTACTGCGACAAATTTTACCTGCATCTGTCCAATTAATTGATCCGGCTGAACATGTGGTAGCGGCGGCGGCGCAAGAACTGGATTTAATGGGATTAAAAAATAGTTCACCACCGCTACCGACGCGATTTTGTGTCAGTGGTTGTCCGCAGCAGTTTGCGAAGTTATCGGTACAGTGGTTGGGGTGTACTCCAGTTGTGGAAAAAACCTATCTGCCAGACGTATCGCCTGTATCTATGTCTGTTGAAGCGGTGGAATAAACCAGTAGGGGCGCACCGATGTGCGCCCGTGTCAACTTAAGCTCAACCCCTCTCCCCCAGCCCCTCTCCCACGCCGGGGAGAGGGGAGCAAGAGCATCCGATCCCCCTTCTCCCCACGGTGGGAGAAGGGGTTAGGGGATGAGGGGGAAATGTTGAGAAGTATAGCAAATCGCTCTGGTGTATTTACAACTCCCTTACCTGAAACTGAGTCCAGATGGGATGTTCGTACAAACAAAGTGTAACTAGACCAGCGCGAAGCGCTATAGATAGACACGGTTTAAAACCTTGCCAGCATTGGTTTTCTACCTTAAGTTGACACCAATGACCGATGTGCGCCCGGTTTAACCCTTCGACTTCGCGGCAATTGAGCTTGTCGAAATTCAGGGTTAAATGTCAAATCTAGTCCACCATTTTAGCTGGGTCAAAAGAATTTATAAGTTCATTGTAGGGGCGGGTTTAGCCGTTTAATTGAATTATCTAGGAATAAGTTCCCAACAAAACCCGCCCTTGAGCAACAAAGGAGGTTACTTCTCGACAATCTGCAACGAAAAAGATTCTATCATTAACCGTTAACCCAGGGCGGGTTTTGTTTATAGGTTATCGGTAAATGCCAAAATTAAATTCCTAAACCCGCCCCGACAAGTGAATGATTATTTATTAATTTGCTGTTGAATATCTGCAATGAAAAGGATTCTATTATTAACCCTTAATCCAGGGCGGGTTTTGTTTATAGGTTATTGGTAAATGCCAAAATTAAATCCCTAAAACCGCCCCGACAAGTGAATGATTATTTACAGAGCTTTGCGCTGTAATAAAGTACAGTAGATCAAAGTCCCCCTTCAGATCCCCCTCTTCCCTTTTTAGATCCCCCTTCCGTCCCCCTACCCCCCTCATTCCCCCCTACAAGAGGGGGGAGGACTAAGGATGCTTCGCTTTTTGTTTCATGGGGGAGACCAAAGGATGCTTCGCTTTTTTTGCTTATGGGATTTAGGGGGATCGACAATGTACCGCATAGCAGAGCAAAGTGCGGTATCAATTTGCTGTTGAATATCTGCAACGCAAAAGATTCTATCATTAACCCTTAATCCAGGGCGGGTTTTGTTGATAGGTTATCGGTGGATGCCAAAATTAAATCCCTAAACCCGCCCCTACAATTATCTAACGGTTTTATAATAAATAGTTAACCTAAGGTGGGTTTTGTCTAGAGGTGAGAATCCTGACCAATGACCAATGACTATTTTCACCGTTCCGTTTTATTGGCTAACGTCCTGATTTCCTTGGTTTTGTTTCAGCCGTTACCGGGATTGACGCAGACAGCCACGCCTTCTCCTTCCTCCCCACAACTCGCGGCGGAAAGGGAACAGTTAGAGAATCAAAAGCTGAAACAGGAAATCGAGAAACTGGAACAGGAAACGGTCAAAATTGAAAAAGAAGCGGCGAATCTGGATCAGAATTTTTGGGAGGAAAATTCTGCTTTGGTGACGACAATTGCATCCCTGGCAAATGCGGTGACGGCAATTGTGGCAATTGTTGGTGCTTTTGTGACGATTGGGAGACAGTTGACGGAAATTCGCCGGGAGAAAAACCAACAACTGGATCAACGGTTTACGTCGATTGTGGAACGGTTGGGGAGTGAACAGTCGGAACTGAAGGCAAGTGCCACGGTTTCTCTGTTGACGTTTCTGGAACCGGGGTATGAAAAATACTGGGAACAGGTGTATTTAATTGTTCTGGCGAATTTAAAGTTGGATAATCAAGATGCGACGATTAATCGGTTGCTGGTGCAAGTGTTTGAACAGGTGATTGATATTTATTTAAAGCCAGAGTTGACGAGGCTGACGGAAACGGAACGGAAGTTTCAATTGGATTTATCGGGGTGTTATATTAATGGGATTACCTTGGCGAATTTAAGTTTAATTCCAGCCAATTTGAGTGAGGCGCACCTGGAACGGGCGGTATTGCGACAGACGCAATTAATCGGGGCGAGGCTGCAAAAGGCGAATTTGACCTATAGTTATCTGGATAATGTGAATTTGGATCAGGCGAATCTGAAGGAGGCGGTGTTTAGTGATTATCACAACCGGAGTAAGTCTGATCCTAAAACTCTAATTATTAATTCGAGTTTGAATCAGGCAAATTTGATATCGGTGCAATTGAAACGGTCTACGGTAGAGAATACGACGTTTCAGGGGGCAAGGTTACAGGAAATTCATCTGGATGGGGCGATTTTGAGGGGGGTTTCTTTTGTGCGGGGGAATCTGAATACGGCGTTTTTTAAGGGGGCAATTTTGGAACGGGTGGACTTTGCTGAGGCGGATTTACAACGGGCGAAGTTTCAAGGGGCGGTATTTGATGATTTGACGCTGGAGAGTATTGCTAGGAATCCGAGTTGGACGAAGGCTGAGTTTGATGATGATATTACCCAACGGTTGAAGGATAAGATGCAAATTCTGGGGCAGAGTTGAGACGGTAGCATTGTTGGTTAATTTCCCCAGGTTGTCCTGACGAATCTTTAACAATGCTACCTCCAGCGCGATTAGTTTCGCGGGTTTTGCTGTTTGTCCCCAGGTTGTCCTGACGACTTTAGCGTTGTGTCTATTATATCGTTGGGTGGGTTGTTTGTCGTTCGTAGTTGGGGAATTTTAGCCTTAGTTCGTAGTTGAGGAACTTTAGCTTTATATTTATTCAGTGCTGATATTAAGGTTTAAGCAGGTTGGGTGGAGGATATCGCAAAATTCAATAGGTTGATTTGATAGAGAAAGGTAGGGGCACGGCAATGCCGTGCCCTTTTTTTTGTCTGATTTTTAGGTTACAGGGTGTGTACCCTGTTTCCATTCAACTTGTTTTCCCAGCGAGTGGGAAGTCTGACTCACGAGACTCACGAGCAAGAAGAATCGACGGCCTCGTTTCCATTCAACTTGTTTTCCCAGCGAGTGGGAAGTCTACGATGTAAACGGGCAGCGGTTACAACCGACTGGTTTCCATTCAACTTGTTTTCCCAGCGAGTGGGAAGAGTCTGTGGCTTCGCGCACAAGGTCTCTAGAATGTCGCTTGTTTCCATTCAACTTGTTTTCCCAGCGAGTGGGAAGCTCAGTACTAACTGAGCTCAAACCTCTTGGATTAGAGTTTCCATTCAACTTGTTTTCCCAGCGAGTGGGAAGCAAGCCCAAGAGTCTGTAGATTTCCTACGGACTAATCCGTTTCCATTCAACTTGTTTTCCCAGCGAGTGGGAAGTAGTCCTAAAATTCAGTGTGAACTGACACTGAGTTTCCATTCAACTTGTTTTCCCAGCGAGTGGGAAGTCAGTCTCCACCCTGGAGATGGTTCCAATATACATGGAAATAGTTTCCATTCAACTTG
This sequence comes from Coleofasciculus sp. B1-GNL1-01, assembly GCF_040220235.1. Taxonomy (NCBI): domain Bacteria; kingdom Bacillati; phylum Cyanobacteriota; class Cyanophyceae; order Coleofasciculales; family Coleofasciculaceae; genus Coleofasciculus; species Coleofasciculus sp. B1-GNL1-01. The sequence goes on along the minus strand of NZ_JAVJTO010000143.1, from coordinate 12,592 downwards.
TTTTCCCAGCGAGTGGGAAGTTGCTCTGAATAAAGCCCAGCTTGAGGCTTTAGTGTTTCCATTCAACTTGTTTTCCCAGCGAGTGGGAAGCCGACAAAATTAATCGTTGGTTGTTTTCTCTACCTGGTTTCCATTCAACTTGTTTTCCCAGCGAGTGGGAAGATGAGAAAAATGATGAAGCTCAGGAAGACAATGTTTTTGTTTCCATTCAACTTGTTTTCCCAGCGAGTGGGAAGAGTTCGCTGAGGACGCCTTACGGAGACTGGGTTTCAGCCGCCGAATCGACACACCTCGCTAAAACTCTAACATATCCCGCCTAAATTGAGCCAGACACACCCCTCAAACCCTCTCCCTGTAAGGCATCGACACACCTCAACGAAAAATATAGGGTTTCAGCGATTTGCCGAGGTGTGTCGATTGGTCGATTTCGCCGCTATTTTATTCGCTTTTCAAGGTTCAGTTAAATTAGCGTTTCATCGAGATTATATCATTAATTGCCAGCCTGAGAAAACCGGATCATCCCGTTATTGAACATCGAGGACAATTTATGGCTGATACCAATGGTGAATTGGAAAAACCTAACCCCCCAGCCCCCTTCCCAACCCCCCTCATTCCCCCCTGCGAGGAGGGAGGACAGAGGATGCTTCGCTTTTATTGCACGGAAGGGGGAGCATCAAAGCCCCTCCAAATAAGAAATATATTCCGTTTCCCTATTCCTTATTCCCGCTTCGCGTAGCGCTATAACGGTTAGCGGCGGCTTGAATAGCGTTTCGGTGTTTTTCCACTAATTCGGGGGGTGAGATAAATTGGCTGCATCCAATATGACGGTAAACCCAACGGCAGAATTCCGGGAGTGAACGACGGGGCAGTTTGATACTATAGTCGATGTACTCTTGTCCATCTTGGTCTTTTTTGGATGTAATTTTTTGGTTGTTATGGCGACATTCGCCTTCTCGGATAAATTGAGTGCATGGGGGGAAGAATCGCACGGTGATTCGTTCAAAGGATTCCTGGTTTTTTCGCTCGTTGTATTGTTCCTCTGGGGTTCCCAGATTTATTCCCCATCCGGTTTTAAAGAGTTTCTGGGCGAGTTTGAGACTCTCGAATTGGGCGTTTTGTCCTCGTCCGGGGGAATCAAGGATTTTACAGTAATTTTTTAACCGATCAAGTCGTTCGACTTCTAGGTGCTGGATTTCGTCGGGTTGGTATAAATTCGGATTGCTGGCGGTTTCGTAAAGTAAATACCAAGCAATGTCATGATAGAACAATTGTAGAGGGTAAATCTGTAAGTATCCGATGTTGTTGTGGTACGGTTCTCGGAGGCGATAAAGTTCGATTAATTGACCTGTGGCGATCGCGTCCTCAATCCTGTCTAAGCAGTGAAACAAGGTGTGGCGAGTTGTGCCTTTTTCCGCCATGACTTCGGGGTCAGTTTGGATAATCGGGCGATTCATATAGGCGCGGACAGGATAGGATATATCGGTGTTTCCGTCTAGTTCTAATCCCCGTAGTCGCTTTTCTAGGGTGTAGTAGATCTTGCGGATTTGGGGATCGCCTTGATACATGGCTTGGGAGTGGAGGGCGTTGAAGGCGACTTTGAGTTCATCTCGATTCATGACTCCGGTTCCTAGGTAGTATCCCCAGCGATATTTTCTGTGGTCTAGTATGCCGTAATTTCGCAGGGTTTCTAAGTCTTTGCGGAGGGTACCGATTGATGGGTAGCGATCGGGATATGAAATACCCAGGGATTTAGCCACCTGGCGAATTTGGCTTTGGAGGGGGGTTAAGGCGTTGTGGTGAGTGCGGTTTGGGGTGTGTTCTAAGGGTTGGCGACTCCCGACGCCGGGATGCTGGATCAGCGTAGCGATGAGGATTAAGAGTCTCTCGAAGGAAGTGCGATCGATGTAACGGTGGGGTTGGGGTTTCTTGGGCATGGGCGACTGTCCAAGGTTGGTTTTATCCCTACATAATAATAAACCCTGGTCTTGCCAGGGTTTTTTTGTTTATTCAACTTGTTTTCCCAGCGAGTGGGAAGGTTTTACGATCCTAAAGTTAACAAGAAGGAGAAAACAGTTTCCATTCAACTTGTTTTCCCAGCGAGTGGGAAGATAATCTTGAAATTTTCCGGAGAAACTTTACTAGCACGAAGGTTTCCATTCAACTTGTTTTCCCAGCGAGTGGGAAGCTAATTGTAGACCAAGCCACAGGAGTTACATTTACGTTTCCATTCAACTTGTTTTCCCAGCGAGTGGGAAGTTTGGGTACAAATATTGTATCCAAGTGACTGTGAGTTTCCATTCAACTTGTTTTCCCAGCGAGTGGGAAGGCCAGTAGGGATGGAGTAGTAGCTTTTTAGCTAGTGTTTCCATTCAACTTGTTTTCCCAGCGAGTGGGAAGACTTCCGAGTTTGCTATTAGCAGCTCTAGCGATAAGTTTCCATTCAACTTGTTTTCCCAGCGAGTGGGAAGTATGCTCCAATCCGTTGTGCAACAACGGCGTTCAACGTTTCCATTCAACTTGTTTTCCCAGCGAGTGGGAAGCTTGAGGTTAAATTCAACTTCAAGTACAATCCTGAGGCAAGTTTCCATTCAACTTGTTTTCCCAGCGAGTGGGAAGCCCTTTGAGAAACTGTTTTTTGCGACAGATTACACCTTCGTTTCCATTCAACTTGTTTTCCCAGCGAGTGGGAAGAGTTCGCTGAGGACGCCTTACGGAGACTGGGTTTCAGCGCCCGAATCGACACACCTCGCTAAAACTCTAACATATCCTGCCTAAATTGAGCCAGACACAGCCCTCAAACCCGCTCCCTGTAAGGCATCGACACACCTCAACGAAAAACATAGGGTTTCAGCGATTGGGCGAGGTGTGTCGATTGGTCGATTTCGCCGCTATCTTATTCACGTTTCAAGGTTCAGTTAAATTAGCGTTTGATCGAGATTATATCATTAATCGCCAGCCTGAGAAAAGCGGGTAATTTTGCTGACTTTTGGTCGGAATCTGGAAAACCTCTCTCCATCCCCCCTAACCCCCCTTTGAAAGGGGGGAATGGGGAGAGAGGCTTTGAATTCTTTCCCTTCTGTGGCAAAAAGCGAAGCATCTGCTGACTTGATTAAATCGGGCGCACGTCGGTCATCCGTGTCAACTTAATGTGAAAAACTAATGCTGGTAATATTTTAAGCTGTGTCTATCTACTCCTCGACATTTCCCCCTCATCCCCTAACCCCTTCTCCCTTGAAACAAAAGCGATAGCATCCTCTGTCCTCCCCCCTCTTGTAGGGGGGAACGAGGGGGGTGGGAGAAGGGGAACCGGATTTTCTTGCTCCCCTCTTGCTCCCCTCTTACTCCCCTCTTACTCCCCTCTTACTCCCCTCTTACTCCCCTCTCCCAAGCTTGGGAGAGGGGCTGGGGGTGAGGGCTGGGAGAGGGGCTGGGGGTGAGGGCTGGGAGAGGGACTGGGGGTGAGGGGTTAACCTTAAGTTGACCGCAATACACATCGGTGCGCCCCGACGTTTTTTGTGTGGGTTCGCCTTGAGTAAATGCTAAGATAATTTAATCCGCATCGCATCTGCCACACCTTGCAGCCTCTCTGTTAACTTCGGCTCAGTAAATGGCAAACCACACAGACGAATCGCCGCCATAAATTGCGGTTTCACTTCAGTCTGATACGCCTGAATAACCGATATATCTCTCTCTTGATTCCCTAATAAATACTTGACCACATCCTCCGGCTTCATGCCTTGCAAATTATGCATCAATTGGTTGCGGATATCATCATCATGTTCTCCCGCTTCGTTCTTCTGAATACATGACCAGTGCAATACCTTCCACGGCTGGAAATCTGACCGGAGATGACACAGCCATTTGAGCATAAATTCATTCTTGCCGATTTGGTTGGGTTGACGCTTGAATCGGTTGTCATCAATGGGAAACTGTAATTGCTTTAATGTCTCTAGCTTCAGCGTCTTAATCGTTTTATTCACTTCTTCCTTACTCGAACCCGATACAGACCAATAATGCTTCAAATCATCCGTAGAAACAAACTGTAACCCTCTCCTTAGCCATTGAATTAAATCCTCCGCCGGAAAACGTTGCTGAGTTCCATTAATCGATAACGAAACTGAACGTCCCTGAATTTCCGTCATAATCGCACACCGCAAAAACGTCTCTTGCGCCGCCGCCAATAGCGCAATTCCAGGCAGATAATTCTCTTGCTCAAATAATCGTTCAATCAAGGCAATCCCATCAACAATTCGCGCCGTCGCTGCTTTAAGGTCAAATTCACTTGACTTATCCGCCAGGGAACGATTCAGATTGAAAAAATCCACCAGTTTTTCCAACTCAGCCACCACCGACGCCTCTAAACTTCCCTTAAGTTCTGCTAATTCTAACAAGTGTAACGCCGCACCCGGAGTTCCGGATTGAATTAATCCCTTCGCCTGTTGTACCTGAATTCCCCGCAGATATTGGGAATTGCTAATAATATTCGCTGGACGTTCTAGGTGATATTCATTACTGACTAAAAATTGTACCCGCTTGCCAAATCGGGCGAGACTCATAAACTGAACCGCTGAAGAAATGGCTGGAGTGCTGGCTTGATGACTAACATAAACGGTTTGACTCGTCGCCGGATTAGGGTTGGCGGTAAAAGGGAGAGAATCTAATTCCTTTCGGACTAAATCGAGAACATAATCCCATTCATCTAATCCTGGATCATTAGAGTTCGGCGCTAGGTAAATCCATTCACAGGGGGTTTTTGGAAACTTATCCTCCCCCTGAAAATATCGGGCTAAAATAGGCTGTAATGGATGGGTATCTTGCCAATAGGGACAGGTAATTTGGTGCTGGGTTTGGTAATCGGAGAAAATCTGGGATTGATCGGTTAACAGGACGATAATTTGATCTAACTGATCGGTTTCTGCTTTTAATCGGTTTACAAATGTATCCAACAGGGGAAAATTTAAATACGACCAAATCTGTTCCTGTATCTGGGGGGAATGATACTGATAAACCGTTCCCAATACCCTGGGTTCAATCCGATAAGGTTGAGTGACATGGTTATCGATTTGCTTGAGTTCAAATTTAATATTGTGGAATTCGCCCAGAATCTCATCCTTATACCAATTAGTCCACATCTTATCACTGCGCTGCTTTTCCCTTCGTCCCTTTTTCTTACTAATTTTGTCACTGTCTAATTGCACATCACTACTGCCAATGGTTACAATCCAAATTGCCATTATTCCTTTCCTCCCCACAATAATTCAAATCCCTTTGGTTTTTGCTGAAGAAATGCGACAAACTTCTTACATTCCGGTGACTCATCCGGAAACAGAGTTAATAACTCAATAAACCGATTCATTGATTTCGGTTCAAGTTTTCCCTCTTTCTTAATCCAGAAGAGTTTCGGTGGATACATTCGATGCCACAAGCGACCAATTTGACCCAGTTCTCCGGTTACCGATGTCCGTTTAATACTTTTGTCAGTTTCGCCGCGACGAATGCCTTCTTGATAGCGTTTATGTAACCAATAAATCGCCACACATTCATCCCGATTTTTTGCCAATCGTCCCCAGACTTGGACGCGAGAGGGATGCCAGGATTCGCGCCAATTGGCAGGATGATTGGGATTGGGGATTTTTCCTTGTAATTTCATCCAGGTTTTCGCTGTGTCTAAGACCGAATTAATAAACTTGCCGATTGTTTTAGGACTCCGGACGCGAAAGGCATTTTTTTGGTCAATTTTTCCCGCCCATTGCCAATGACAACCAATTAACTTTTCATACTCATCATCATCATAAAATAAGCGATGATCCGCCCGTCGCCAAGACTTGCCAAATCCGCCAAACACCATAGCAAACCAGATTAAATCGGTGACGAGGTTTTGTAAGGCGGCGTGTTGATCATCGGGGAGGGGGCGAGTTAATGACCAAATTATATCTCCTTCTACATTATAGGTGGGCTGTTCATACTCATTTCGACCAAACGTCCCTAACCGTAACTCCTCCGTTTGAAACCCTAGCTTTAAGAGTCCTACGCTTCCATTTCCTTCCACGCCACCAAACAATTGTTCCACCAAGGCTTCCGCTGTTTTGGCATTGGTTAAGCCGCCAAATAAGCGTAACGCATGACCCCGTAAACTGGCGCGAAAGATATTCGGACGAAATTCTCCCGTCCCATCAATTAACTTAGCGGCTTGTCCTTGTCCCTTGACCCGAACCTGATATAAAATTGAACGAGAATCTGTCTCAACCTGCCCATATCCGGCACTGACTCGGGTTCCTAAACCCGTCGCGATCGCGTATTGCCAAATCTGCCAAATTTCTTGCCATTGTTCGGTCGATAAAGGTTTACGACTAGATATACCAAATCGTAAGGTCGGTTGCACCAGCGAGACTAACGCATAAGCACTTTCTCCACTTAATTGATTCTTCCCTCTTGTATTCTGGGTTTTCACTTGCCATCCTTGCTGGGGATGGACTAAATCAACTAAATTTTTAGTCCAATCATTAATCGGATAAGCGCCGTGAAAGCGGAGAAGTCCTGGGGTGAAATTGGTTTCATCGCCACAGTACAGATTACAGCGATTTGGGGGAATAATTCCGGCTTGTTCGGCTTGTTCACAGGCTTGGCGGAATGCGCCTTTCATACTACTACCGGGATAAAAGGGAATACCATAACCCCCAATAACCGGACGAATCATCCCATCATCTTGTCCGCCATTGGTAACGAATCGCCAGCGAATTTGATAGGTTTTGGTTTGGTCGGTTGGGTTTTGACTGTCGTCTGAATGGGTGAGGGGAATAAATTCGGCTTTTTCCATCCATTCTTCTGCCCAATATTGGACATCTTGTTTTTCCCCGTCTTTCTTTTTCTGGGGGTCAATATAGTGGAGTTGGCTGCGTCCCAGGATTTGGGCGCGGAACATCATTGGGACTTTTTTGTAGGCGTTGGGTATGGGTTTCATGATTCGGTTCAGTGGCGTTTTAGATGATGGGGGGAAATCGTAGGGGCGCACCGACGTGCGCCCTAAAAATGCGCGGTTGATTCTATCCTAAACTAACATTGGTTCACCCTCTTCCCCTAACCCCTTCTCCCATCAAGGGAGAAGGGGAACCGGAATGATTCATGCTTAAAAATATAGCTGGTTATCTTTTCTGACTCCCCTCTCCCCAGGGTGGGAGAGGGGTTGGGGGTGAGGGGGAATATTGCTAACATTGACACCGATAAATGATGTGTAAAAATGTGGTTATCCATGGTGCGTTACGCTTCGCTAACGCACCCTACGATTGACTTAAACCCTTACAAAGGACAAATGACGAATGACGAATGACGATCTTCACCGTTCACGTTAATTATGTCCACCTACTTAACTTTGTATCGTTGTGTCCACCAAACAATGCAATCACAGAGTTGAGTTAAAACCGCGATCGCGACTCGTTGATCCTCTATAGAGAGTTGCCATAATTTCTCAGACATGGCTTCAATTTCATCTACTTGGTTAGGATTTACCGGATCATTGGGAATGATTACTCCGGCTTTTTCCATCAGCTTGTGTAATGCATCCCAGGTGTCTTTCCAATAGTGGGATTTGCTGTCTTCTTTCCCTTGCAGTCGCAAATGTTCACCCCAAAATCGTTCTAGTCCATAGGCTACCGCTAACCGCATTTTGTGGGATTGCTTGAGGGATTCAGAGTCGCGTCTGCGGGCGTCTAGAACTAATTTTTGGGCGATGTGATCGAGTTCGTAAGATTGCCAAGCCATGGTTGATTTGTCCTTTGTCATTGGTCATTGGTCATTCGTCATTGGTTTTTTGTCAGGGGTTTGATATTGAATGAATACCCGACAGCGACCAAATCCAATTGATTCTAATCCGCCAAAATATAATTCTAATGAGGCTTTCTCCTGAAAGGGTTTCCACCCGGTTCTCTTCTGGGCGATGGGAAAGACTAGGACGCTGGCTTCGGGTAAGGCTTCTACATTGAAAAAATTCTCGACTTTCTTCATCTCATCTAAGAGTTTGACCCGACTTTGACGATATAATGCCATATCATGCACCATGGCAATATCGTTATCGCTGAGAACAACTAATTTGTTTTGTTCTAACTGGCTTCCCGGTGGAATCCAAGGTGATAAATCCTCGTCCTCGTCCTCTTCTACTTCAACGAAGCCTAAATTAAAGAAGAGAACTTGACCGCGCCCTGCTATTTGTCTCCCTTTTAGTCCTTTCCCGGCGGTGTAGGGCTTGGGAACATCGGCGTCAATCTTGGCGATGTCTTGATATCGTCTGAGTAACCAGGGACAAGTTACCCAAACTACAGGTTGACCGGGACAAAATACAGGTAACCAGAGGAGGGAGGCGTATTCAAATTTAACTAAGGCTTCAGTCGTACTATTATCGTCTCCTCCCTGTACAGTTTGCCCATACCAGTAATTATCATTAATCGCCTTCGGAACCGTCAGGTTGTTTCTTTGCGCCTGTTGTTCTAACCAGACTAATCGCGGAATGGTTTGGGTAGTACCCTTACTTTCGACTTCAATCTCTGACACCTCTGCATCGGGAATCTCCACCTTCGCCGCCTTGAGGTTTAACTCTAACCAATCTTGACGTTTAAGTCGCATATCTGCCCGAAATCGTCCCCGAATCGAACTTCCGGGAATGATTCCCGTTTGGGTAATTTTATCCCGAAAAATTAGATTCAAATTCCCCGTTTCTTCGCCAGCGGTTGCGCCGACATAAAGGGGGGCGAGGGTTTTAATTATGCCGTAGCCTTGGTGGTACATGGGGGTAATCCTTTGATATCAATGGGTAAACATAAGCCACATCCTAAATGCTTGAGGGGGAATCCTTCTTGGGGAAACCATGCATCGGGAAAATCCCACCACGTCAGATTTAAGGGATGTTTGAACACGTAAACGCTTCCAGGGGGAACGGCGTAGCGTCCCCGACTTAAGCGTCCCGTTTTCCTGGGATCATAGTCCTGTTTTTCGGCGTCTTCCGGTTTAGATTCACCGATACGATAACGGTAAGGAATCGGTCTATCGGTGAGCATTTTTAGTCCCTGATGGGGAAAGCTGGGATGGTGAGGATAGCGATAGGAGAGTTTATTTGACCCCCAAACGCCGGGGGTAATTAGGGCAAAAGCATGGTGAATCTTTTGGCGCAAGAGTTTATTAATGGGGTGGGTTTCTAAGAGAGGATGCGTCTGAATATCGACTAAATGTCCTTCCCCGCCAAACCGATACCAGCCGCTAGGGAGTTCATAGTTGGCTAGGTAGACTAAGCAATAGTCTTGATTCAGTTGTACGGCATTTTCTAAGAAGAGTCCATCTTGGTTAACCACATGACGTTCCTGCTGTTTCAGTTGCGGATGTAAAAACGGGATAAACTCCCAGGGGGCTGTCTCAACCTCTTTACCTTTTCTCAGTTCGGCGGTGGGTAAAGTCCAGCTATAAATCGATTGCCAGGTATAATCGGGATTGAGGTCTTTGTTATCCCGATGCCATCGATACTGACCCAGAATCCAGTTGGTTTCATCGCTGTCACTGGCTGCTGAGGGGGCAACTTTTTTCTTGACAAAATACCATTCATCCTCCTCTTTTTCGGCGATAACTTTATGCCAAGGAATCGGTACATAAAAGTGTTTGGGGTCATCCCGTTCTGCCCAAAACGCCCCCGCGACAACCAGATTATGGCTTAACTCTTTATGATTGGAAAACTGATGTTCCTGATTAGCATGAAAAAATAATCCCGCCATTGTCGCCGCATCCGGTGGGAATTTTGTCCCCGATCGCCCGACCAGGTTTTCTGGGGATAAAAAAGCACCAGCACTACCATACATGAAGCCTAATGGCTTGACGGCGATTAAGTATTTGAAGCCGTTGTTCGACATAATTGCCACCCTACTTGAATCAAGTCGTTAATCCAATTTACAATCACGATATTGGTGTTATCGCCAGCAATATCACTCCATTTATTCTCCTGACTGAACCTTTCTCCCGCCTGATTAAAATACAGGTCAAAAATCGCCAAGGCGACATCTTTCCGAATCGGCATTCCCTCCATTTCCTTTAAGCGAATTCCATGACGGGCTTTTAACTGCGCCCAATCGCTATAAACATGGTTCCAATTCGGTTCCTCTCCCCAGGATTTGCCATCGCGATCGCGATACTGGGTGAGGACGTGTAAATAGTCCCAGGGACAAGTCCATTGGACAGATTGACCGCTATTAAAAACCACCCGAATCGTCACGCGATCGCGTCCTTGATTTTTTGCCCGTTGTTCGGCTTCTCGACAATGTTGTAAAATGTCTCGTTGGGGAACTTGATGTCCTGCCCAAACGAAGCCAACACTATAGGTAAAGTCTAGATTTAACTGATGTTTAATCTTTTGTTGTTGGTCTTGCCAATGCTGTTCTAAGGTTAATAACCACTGCAACGCTTCAATCGGTTTAACCTTGTCCGGTGGCGTGGGAGGGTCGGATTCTGGGCTATATAAAACACCGAGAAAGTCATCGCCTCCCGCATAAATCACTCGTCCTTTTCCCTGGGGAAATAGGTCAGAGTTTTTCTGAAACTCTTGTCCCCATTCTCGAATTAACTGGGTAAATTTTTTGAGATTCGTTGCTGTAGGCGGGAGATCTTCCACAGTCCCGTCTCTACGAGGTTCATCAGGGCGACTTGCCAGAAGTTTTAACTTATCGCCCACCTTGTCACCATCCCCCATAAACCAACCCGTCCAATATCCGGGTTCGCGAATAATATCCTTAAATTCGGGGTCATCGGGTTTGGCTTTGAGTTTATCCAGTCCAATTTTATCGGCGAGTTTATCGTAGGTGACTAAACGCTTGACCAATTCTGGAATACTTAACCGTTCATTGGGGGCAATATAGCGACCAATTTGATCAGGATTGGCTTGCTTTTCTCTCAACTCATCCAGAGACAGACTCTCTTGTCCCACCCGATAATCCGGGTTATCCAGTAGCCAAGACAAGCGCCGATAAAACAGTTCCATCTCCTCTAGTTCCCCTTGGCTAAGAGAACGCCCCGGATTAGGGTTAAACTTACCCAATTGATGCCACGCGATCGCATCAGTTCCGGTTAAACTAGAACTTTCCCCCATCCAGTTAATCGCAATCCAATCACGCTTAAGTTTGCGCCGTTCCAAGTCATCCATGGCGGCTTGTACGGAGTCACCATAACCCCAAAAGATTTCCCAGGTATAACTTCCCCAGCGTTCCCATTCTCCTTTCTGATGTCCTTGATCGGCTTCAGTTTGTGACCAACAATACTGATTTTTGGGGATACCTAGGTTAGCTTCGATCCACTCTCGGCAAATGGTGAGTATCCTTTGCCATTCAGTGAGTAGAGTCGTTTTAACTAAATTGCGGTCAAATTTCCCTTGTACCAGAATCCGATTCGGCATTCCTTTAGCGACATCGGGTAATCCGGGGGAGATAACCAGGAGTCCTAAAGAGTCTGCCTTTTGCACCAGTTTAGAACTTAAAAAGGATAAGATTAGCGATGAGCCATACAAGTCTCGCAGTTTGCGGGATTTTTCGATAAAGCCTTGTACGGGGGCAAAACTGGCGGCGGTGTAGTCAGACACGGCGGATTTCCTTTGGGTTTAGGTGTCTAGACTGTACTCTAGCAATTCTTCGGGATGTGAGGCTAGGAATTAAAGGGGATTAATGGGAGTTTTTGGAGTGGGGGTGAATCCCGGTTGGGGAGAGGGTTTGAGGGGGGTTGGATGAAGGGGGATGAATAGCGGTTTTTTGTGGATAGGTAGGGGTACGGTATTGCTGTGCCCTTAAGGTTTCGATGAATTGAATCCCCTCTTAGTGAGTAGCAAGAGGGGAATGGTTGCTATTTATAGCAGTAGACACATCGATTAGGACTTTCGGCACCATTGTAGAGACGTTGCATGCAACGTCTCTACTCGCAATTAATCAAAATCTTAAAACGCTAGAACTCTTACTATATCAACATTCTAGCGATTTTGACGGCTGACCCGGTTTTTCGCCCCCGCTTTCAGCCGTCAAAATTTTGCCAACGGGTATCAAATTGCTGAGACATTGATTATAGCAATAGACACATCAATTAGGACTTTCGGCGCCATTGTAGAGACGTTCCATGGAACGTCTCTACATAAATGATGTGTCCTAACCGATGGTTATTTCTAGTGACCTCCAGCACAGAGTTGACATCTGATACTGTGCCACCCCAGAAGCCGAAAATTCCTACAGTCACTGTATTGACAAAATGAACAGTTTGTGAATCATCCCGAACCAACAGGCGATCGCTAATTAGAATTCTCTGTTGAAATCCCCTGCTGTAGGATAGCTTTATTCACCGAAGGTTCCCAAGTTTCCAATGTTTCCAGATTTCGAGTCAACCATTCCTCCACCGTCGCCGCCACCTTACCAGACAGACAATCCCGCCAAGCCTGATGCTTTGAGGAATGGACATCCTGCTTACACCATTGTGCGATCGCATCAGACAGCGTTTCTATTTTATCCGGTAACGGTTGAATTAACTGTGCCAACTCCCCTAAGTCTTGAGCCGAAAAAAGCGAACGGCGGGTATTTAACAGTTCAAT
>NZ_JAVJTO010000142.1:0-19758 GCF_040220235.1 Coleofasciculus sp. B1-GNL1-01 | reverse complement strand
GAGCTTCCAACTCCTTAAAAACAAGGACGGTCTTATTCGTCTTTGGGATTTCCCGCTTCATTCGCCGATGCCTCCAGAGGTTGCCCTCTATTGGTCTTACTCCGCGTCCACAGGCAGCCGTCCGCCTTCCGCAGACATTAATCGTCATTTGTCATTTGTCATTTGTCATTTGTCCCCATTTTCCCCATCTCCTCCAGCTTCCTCATCTTCCTCATCTCTCCTTAATCCGTATCCGCCACTGACTTTTTAGGAATTGGCGGCAATTTTTTCAGGATATGGTGATGGTGATTCAGTCGATGTTTAGACTTAGTTAACTCCTCATCAATGGATTTTGGATTAAGCTCACGGGATTTATCCACTACCTGAACCGCCGCCGTTGTAATTTCAGCACTGGCGGATTCTACAACTTGTGCCACCTCAATTTGCTGTTCCAATTGTTCCGTAGAAGAAACAAGTTCACTAAGCCCATTGACTAACTCTTTGAGATTTTGACGGAACGCCGGATCACCCGTTAAATCTTCCAAATCCGATGTAATCTTTTGCGTATTTTCAAAAGTCACCCGTGCTGAATCTAATAGCTGTTGCAAGACAATAGCAGTGCTGGGACTGTCCAGGGAATTGGATAGATCGCGTAAGTCAGCAGATACCTCAGCCGCATTAGCGGAAAGAGTCGCTAAATTTTCGGAGGCGGTTTCGACGTTGGCGATGATGGTGCTGACATCCGCTTGGTCAACTTGTGCATTGACTAAATCAATCGTCGTGTTGACATTTTCTAGCGTTGGTCTCAAGTCACTTAACAGAACGCGCAACTGTTCGCTGGTTTGACCCACATTGGTTAACGTTCCGGCTAAAACTGCTCGATTTCTGGTGACTAAATCATTGGTTGAGGCAATTAATCGATTGAGTTGAACGGCTGTCTGACTAAATTGACCCGCTGTATCGCCAATGCGTTGAGTTGTCTGGGTAGCCGCTGTGGTAATCGCATCAGACGCCTGAGAAAATCCGCCGACTTCTTGACGCACGGAACGTGATAATAAAGATAATTCACCTGCAAGTTGAGCGATACCACTGGCGGCGAGGGAGGCATTTTGGGCGAGAGTGTTGATGTTATTAAAAAATTGCGGATCGGTATAGATGGTGGTTAAGCGCTCAGTATTGCGGAGAAGTTCAATAAAGCTAACCCCAATCTCACCCTGAATCTGCTCACCACTACAAATAATCACATCCGAATTGCATTCAGAACTTAGAGGTTCCATCGACTGAATATCAGTGGACAATTCCCGGAGTGGAGTAATATCTACCGAGGTTTCACCAATTAAACCCGATTGATTGGCTTCAATGGCAACATCTTCTGGGATCACTAAGTCTTCTGATGCAATTTCGATAGTGACATCAACGCCGTTGGTTGTGGCTTCAATATCAGTAATGTTGCCCACATCAACCCCGCGATAGCGCACGGTGGCTCCTTCTTTCATCCCAGCGACGTTAGGAAAGTTGACGACAAAGCTGTAACTGCGATCGCCAAACTTCAAACCTCGAATCCAAACCACCAAGCCAGCAAGCACGGCGAGTCCAACTAGAATTAATAAGCCAACGGAGCCTTCTCGAATGGTTCGCGATCGCATGGTTTCTCCTCACTGTACCCTTAAGTGGTGAATTGACGGACATTTGCCTGGATAGACGACAATGACAAAAGACCGATCAAGCCCTTGCCTTTATCCTAACCAACCACCTGAATTGGTCCGCTGGTACTAGCACTGAAAAATTGTCGCACCAGAGGATTATCGGTTGTATCAATCTCGCCGATAGAACCTTGCCACTGTACCTTGCCTTTGTAGAGAAACACAACTCGGTCAGCGGTACGGCGAATTGTACTATCTTGGTGAGTGACCATTACATAAGTCTTACATCCGCCTTCAACACATTGAAGTTGACGGACTAAATCCTCAATTACAGTAGAGGCGATCGGGTCAAGTCCCGCCGTGGGTTCGTCATAGAGTAAAATTTCCGGGTTGTCTTGGGGATTATCCGGGTTCGTCATAATCGCCCGGGCAAAACTCACTCGCCGACGCATCCCGCCGGAGAGTTCCGCCGGATACTGATCAGCAATTCCGGGTAACCCCACCATCTCTAGCTTTTCATCTACTAATTCCCGAATGCGATCGTCAGACAATTTAGAATGCTGGTAAAGAAAAAATCCCACATTTTCACGGATACTGAGAGAGTCAAACAGAGCAGACTGCTGGAATACCATACCGATGCCAATTGGGTCTTTGGCATCTTCAATTAAACCCGAACGCTTTTGTCCTTGCACATAGATTTCACCCCCATCCAGGGGCATTAAACCCGCCATCATGCGTAGAATCGTAGACTTACCCGTCCCAGAGGGTCCAATGATACCTAAGGCTTCGCCCTGATAAATCGTCAGATCAACATTATCCAGGATGACGTTACCCCCAAAGGACTTGGAGACTCCCTTTAGTTCAATCAGTGGTTCTTTCATTTGGTTAAGGGGAGCTGGAGAAGGGGTTAGGGGACGAGGGCAAAGCCGTCCCCGGAGTGGGGGAATACACCCCCAAAGACACCTTAACGAGAAGCACTCGCTGCCATGGCGGCATCCGCTTCTGATTCTACCTCCACCCCAAATACACGACAGAAGGTTTTTTGCACCTTATAGCCTGAGTCAATCGACTCCAAGGGGTCTTTCCGCAAGCGGTGGCGTAAGCATAACGTAATCACCCGGCGAATATCATCCACGGTGACTTCTGTGCGCCCTTCAAAAGCAGCTAAGGCTTTAGCAGCCCGGTTGGTGACAATATCCCCTCGCAATCCATCGACATCCAATTCTGAGCAAACCTCAGAAATATTCACCCGCATGTCGTAGTCCATTTCCACTTGGGGGAGTTGCGCCTGGGCTGTGACAATTTGCTGCTGCAACGTCTCTTGGGCTGCTTGGTGTTCTTTGATGTAATCCAAGGGATTTTTGTCAAACGCGGCGCGTTCCTCCACAATTTTGACCCGCAGCGCTGGCTCTTTGACGGTGCGGATTTCCGCGTGCATGCCGAAACGATCCAGGAGTTGCGGACGCAGTTCTCCTTCTTCCGGGTTGCCAGAACCCACCAACACAAAACGAGCCGGATGGCGAATGGAAATGCCTTCTCGTTCGACGGTATTCCAACCACTAGCAGCGGAGTCGAGTAGCACATCAACGAGGTGATCGTCAAGTAGATTCACTTCATCGACATAGAGAATACCGCGATTGGCTTTAGCTAACAGTCCGGGTTCAAAGGCTTTCACCCCTTCGGCTAATGCCTTTTCAATATCAATCGTGCCGCACACTCGGTCTTCGGTTGCGCCCAAGGGCAGATCAACCATCGGAACTTTTTTCTTGACTGTTGAATCAGATTGTACTCCTCCATTACTATTCATCCAGTCGGGTTCGTTGGGATCACTATTGAAGGGATCGTCGGCAACCACCTCAATTTCCGGCAACAAGTCAGCCAACGCCCGAATGGTGGTGGACTTACCCGTACCGCGATCGCCCATAATCATTACTCCACCAATTTTGGGGTCAATGACATTCAGCAGGAGAGCCAGCTTCATTTCTTCTTGACCTACGATGGCGGTAAACGGAAAAACGACGCGACGAGCAGTCTTAGGGGCTTGGGCAGTCAGACTCACTTTGATTACCTGATAACCGATAAATCACGCCTTTTATTGTGCCACACCGATGGAACCTTCTGGGAGCAGGGGGAGAAGGAGGAGCAGGGGAAGCTGGGGGAGCTGGGAGACAAAATTTCTATAACCCATTACCCTATTGCATAAGACACACCGAGCGTGTTACCGAGCGAAGTCGAGGTAAGTCGAGGTGTTACCTATTGCCTATTGCCTATTGCCTATTGCCTATTGCCTATTGCCTGACCAATGACAAATGACGAATGACGACAACTGACAAAATCTGCTCCTATTCATCCTATTCAAATTAAAGATGCGGTTAACAATGAATAGACCTGACCATCAATCAAAAGGCGGGTAATGCCTTTGGCTTGTAAATAAGAACAGGTTTTCTGCAACATTTTCCCATCAGGCACTTTAATCACACGCTGGGAACGGTTGGAAAAGCGTCGTGCCACCCGATGATTATCAAAAACTGGCAAAGTTTGTTGCTGGACTTCCTCAGCCGGAATACCTCCCAAGTCACTAAATTCTCGCAGAGGTCGTGCAATTAACTCGGATGCTCGGTCTATCACTAAATAGCAGGGTTTCGGAAAAGAAGCTTCCGACAGGGGTAAAACCTGAATATTTGCCCCCCTGGGAACATGAGTCGTCGTCAGAGGTTCTGGAGTAGCAATATCGTCCTCATCCTCGTCTTCGTCCCAATCCTCCTCAAAATCCTCATCTAAATCCTCATCCAAATCCTCATCTAAATCCTCGTCTAAATCCATTAAATCTTCATCTAATAAATCCTTTAGGTGGCTGGTTTCTGCCTGATCCATTTCTTCAAGCAGATCTTCTGAGTCTTCTGTATCCCTTTGAGTTTCTGTTCGATTAAACTCCAGAGGCAACTCACCTTGTTTTGCCTGGGATTCTGCATCAGATTGATCAGTTACAGAAGAACGTTTGCGCCGCCGACGTTGATTGGGATACTCAAATCCTGATTCTTCCTCTTCTGATTCTTCCTCTTCTGATTTTTCCTCTTGCGATTGTATCGAGGGTTGGGGAGAGGGAGAAACCGACAACGATTTAGGTTCAATCCGCTCCACTAACTTGGGTTTTGGCTTCGTCGCTGATGTCCCTGACCCTGGCGTGCGATTAGCTCGCTTTTGCTGGATGAGGGCTTCATAGTCCGACTCCAACAACGTGCTTTTGAGCAGGCGGCTAATCGTTGAATTACTGACACCATAACGATCAGCCAGGGTTGAGGTTGTCTCTTCTGGCTGTCGATACAAGTTCAAAATATTTTTTTTATCGGTTTCAGTTAATTTTCTTGGACTCATAGCTAATTTTTAAGTTCGCCGACGTGAACCGCGACGAGAACGACTGGATACGTCATATTCCAGGGCAGCGCCTATGGCAAAAAGTAAGGCACTAAATATAAAGAAGACATCTAGGAGACCCCCACTTTCATAGTCCTGACCACGAGCCTGAGCCAGAGTGCCATAAGCTTTAAACCCCATATCCGCAATGTATAGGGAAAATGTTGCTGCGGCAATCATGCGCCATGATTGGGCAAAGCGCCCCCCCCAAAATGCTAACAAAAGTGTTGAGGCAATGATGAGTAGGAAGACATCAAAAACGATGTATATAAAATTCAACGTTTTGGATAAAGGACTCAGGGCTTGATCCAGGGAAATAACCCAACCGGGCAAATTACCAGTTTCAGGAACCTCAGCTTCAGTTGTTGCAGCAGCTTCAGGTGGGCTAACTGCCACCTGTAGTGAAAGAGAAGCCACAAATCGGGGGGATACTGTCGCTGTTGCTGACTCAGTTGTTGGCAAGACAGAATTGTCAGCCTCTGACTCTACGGCTACAGGAGGAGCTAATAAAACCCAAACGGCTAAAGCAATCCCCAAAGCAGCGATTAATCCCACCGTTACCCACTGCTTCCACTCTAAATTTAAGCGCCTCGGCAGAACGGCTAAAATCATGCCCCAACCAATACAGATATAAGAAATCACGTAAAAGAAATCGGCAGGGGATACATCAGGGTCAAGACCAAAGTATAGCTCCCATACGCCAAATATCAAGTTGGCGATAAAGTAAAAAAGCATACCTAAACCAATTCCCAGCCAGACATTGCGTCCACTGGCAATCTGAGGGCTACGCCAATTTCTATAGCAGAGTAATGCAGCTCCTAAGAAGGGTAAACACTCCAGAATGTATGTGCTAAAGGAGTACCAAAAGGGATACTCTTCTCCCGGTGGTTTGACGCTAAACAGTAGAAAAAACAGCATAGACACTACTGCCCACCCAATTCCTAGATAGACGATATTCTGACCTGTGAGTAGGGATTGAGTTCCAGATGACTTATCTACAGAGCTGCTCATAATGCTTTCTTTATTTTGAACTCTCTAACAATGGCAATTACGTAAGCAATACTTATTTATAAACTTAGCGGCTGATGTCCTAAAATTCCATCTTGGCAATCATCCATGATACATTTATTTACCCTTGACGTTCTATTATTGCCACAACTTTCCTAGGGGAGAAGATTTGAGCCACTCCATAAACTGACTTTGCTCATTGGCTGGCATATCCTGCAAGATATCGCCCACTCCTTCGGCAAAATTCGCATTGCCAAAGTATTCCTTCCCCAAGCGATAGAGTTCCTGCAATAGGGTAATCAGATGGTGTTCTTCCCACGGTGGAACTTGTAGGGTGTTGAGCGGATCGACAGTCAGTAAGTGATTCACGGCTTCCGGCGAATCGGCTTGGGGAAAATGCCACTGTTGAAAGACGTCCGTGATATCCTTCTGAAACAATCCCGCTTGCCTATTTCCAAGTAAATCTTCAACATCCAGGTAAACTGTTTGCAGCAGTAGGAGACAGGCTTGGGTATAGGGAGCAATTTTGGTATCCGGACCGCCTTCTGTACCTAATTGCTCTAGACGAATTTTTCCCCACACACTAAAGCGGTCAGGTTCTTCTAGTAAAACACAAGCTTTTCCCTGATTATCTGTCAAATCTCGCCAGAAGGAGCGGGCTTCTTCTTCCTGATGAGCGCGAAATACGCTAATTAGGCGAAAGGTTTGCCCTTGATAACTGAGAATCGGGATTTGCTGCTCTCGCTTCGGGTGCTGAATGCTAGAAATTTCAACATCCTGCCTTTTCAGAATAAACATAACACTGGCAAATGACTCCTGACCGGGCTAGGGTGATGCTACAGGACGAGCTGTAATCTAGTTAACCATCTTTCTTGTCTGTCTTGTCTGGTCTTGTCTGGGACTTGGGCGAGTGACACAGAAGCACATCCAGTTTGTGAGCCAATCTCCTAAACTGACAACTCATCTGTTTGTCGCGGCTGGATACCTCATCCGTGCCCCAAGGTATGAGTGGGATAGTTGACACAAGTTTTGATCCATTATCTATGTTGGTCTATAGTAGTTTACCTTGACCTTAAGCTGCTTGAGTCTTTAGTTTTCTCAAATATTGAGACAAACACCTCGCACACGCAAAAACCAATGTCGGCTACAATGTTACAATCATCAACGATATCCTATATTTCTGCTACCCTGAACTACAATGAATATTGCCAGTTAGGGGTTTAATTTTTGTATTATAAATCTATGCCCTCGTAGCTCAGGTGGATAGAGCAAGGGATTTCTAATCCTTTGGCCGTGGGTTCGAGTCCTACCGAGGGCGCTCTACAATTGGGAAAAAGGTGATGGGACACAGGTGGATGTTAGCGTTAGCGAAACCCAGCCGGACGCCGTCCGGGAGTTGGGTGTTAATCCAAACCGCTCCCACTCAAAGCTTCCCCATCTTCATTACTCTAGATGCTGTTGACCAATAACCAATGACGAATGACACCTTAATTTTGTACAGCAAACCGGGTTGCCACCTGTGCGAAGGGTTACAAGAAAAGCTGGAACAAGTTCAACAGTTAGATTTTCAGCTAGAGGTACGGGACATTACCCAGCGGGACGATTGGTTCGAGGCGTATCAATATCAAGTGCCAGTGCTTTGTTATCACAAAGATGGAAAAGAAACACCGCTTCCTCGCCCTTCACCCCGTTTGAGTGTGCCGCAGTTAGAGAAAATGTTACAGAAATATTTGTAAGCCGGAAAGAACAGCAGCCGACTGGGTATACGAACGGAAAGGACATCAGTTGATCCCAAGAGGGAACAGGGAACAGTACAGAATGTCCTAACCTGTCTTGATACTGCTGTTGCTTGGTAGGATTACACAGACGCGATCGCGTTTTTACACTCAAATCACTTCTTTAGTCGAAATACGCGAAAATTTACTCACCTCAATTCCAGTTTTGAAATCGCCTTTATAGCAGTGCTAATCTGAAGTTCTCCGTTGCCGCTATCCCTCTCGTCGTGAGGAGTTAATTGAGATGAAGCTACATGACCTACTCAGGGCAATTCCTAACGTGGTGGAAATGCCGAATCATCCTGCACTTGACGCCCAAATCACGGGAATCTGTACCAATTCCCACGCCTGTCAACCGGGAAATTTGTTTATTGGCATGCCCGGAACCCGTGTTGATGGTGGAGAATTTTGGCAAAGTGCGATCGCCTCGGGTGCTGTCGCGGCGTTAATTTCTCCCCAAGCGGCACAAAAACACCCACCTCAGCCGCAACCTGATGCTGAACCGCCCTGCATTATCTGTGCCATTGACATGACAGTAGCCTGCGCCCAAGCAGCGGCGGCGTTCTATGACTACCCCACCCGCCAGCTTCAGTTAGTTGGCGTTACGGGTACGAATGGCAAAACCACGACAACCCATCTGATTGAATTTCTGCTCAAGGAAGCCCAACGTCCCACTGCCCTGTTTGGTACCCTTTATGCCCGATGGCAAGGATTTTCCCAAACGGCGGTTCACACCACACCGTTTCCCGTAGAACTGCAACAGCAGTTACATTCAGCGGTAGCAGCAGGCTGTGAGTTAGGAGTGATGGAAGTCAGTTCCCATGCCTTAGCACAAGGTCGGGTGTTAGGCTGTGAGTTTGATGTCGCTGTATTTACCAATCTCACCCAAGACCATTTGGATTTCCACCGCGACATGGAGGATTATTTTGCGGCAAAGGCATTATTGTTTAATGCCGATTATCTCCACGGCAAAGCGATTATCAATGCTGATGATCCCTACGGTAAGCGCTTAATCGAACAAGTTGGACGCGATCGCACCTGGAGTTACAGTGTTCAAGATCCCTCGGCAGATTTGTATACGAGTGACTTGACCTATACACTGATTGGTGTTAAAGGAACGCTGCATACGCCAATGGGTGAAGTGACGTTCAATTCTCCCCTGGTGGGTCAGTACAATTTGTCCAATGTCTTGGCGGCTATTGGTGCAGTGTTAAATTTAGGGTTAGATTTAAAAACAGTAGTCACCGCCTTAAACCAATTTCCGGGAGTACCAGGGCGGATGGAACGGGTGCAACTTCAACCGGATCAGGATATTAGCGTAATTGTCGATTATGCCCATACACCAGATAGTTTAGAGAACCTGCTCAAAGCCTCCCGACCGTTTATTCAGGGGAGAATGATTTGCGTATTTGGATGTGGAGGCGATCGCGATCGCACTAAGCGTCCGAAGATGGGAAAAATTGGTGCAGAATTAGCCGACGTCGCCGTAGTGACCTCCGATAATCCTCGTACCGAAGACCCAGAACGGATTATTCAAGATATCTTAGCAGGAATTCCAGAGACTGTAGAGCCAATCGTAATTAGCGATCGCGCCACAGCGATTCGTACTGCTATCTTAGACGCCAAACCGGGTGATGGGGTGTTAATTGCCGGAAAAGGTCACGAAGATTATCAAATCTTAGGAACCGAAAAAATTCACTTCGATGACCGTGAACAAGCGCGAGAAGCTCTAGTTCAGCGTAGCGAAAATACTTGATCGTCATTGGTCATTGGTCATTGGTCATTGGTCATTGGTCATTGGTCATTTGTCATTACGTGAAGTCGGGGCGGGCGTAGGGTGCGTTAGCGTTCGCGAAGCGTTCCCGAAGGGTAGCGTAACGCACCATTTCAAACGATAGTAGTAAAACCCGCCCCTACGAAATCCTTACAGGTGTAGGTTTTTGATTTTAGGGTTGGGACAAGACAAGGAAGACAAGGAAGGAAAGAAGACAAGGAGGAAAAACCGTACAGAATTGGGTTCGGTCAAGCTAACTGTAAAAAGCCGAAACGTCCAACTGATAACTGATAACTGATAACTGACAACTGATAACTCCTCCAGCAACCTAATGAACCCACCACCGACACCGGATTTGTCCCTTTACCAGCTAGCGCTGGATAATTTGACAACATCCCAGTCCTTCTCAATCAGTCCAGTGGGACTCAAAACCTTGGTTGGAGCCATGGTTGATGTCCTGATTGAAGAACAAATTCCCGCCACAATCTGGGTGAAGTCCCCATCTGTTGCAGGTTGGCGGGAGGAACTGTTGCGATATCAACAACAGAGGAATATTCCGCAAACGCTCTATTGGTGTAACTGTGTTGGTGAAGTTGCTAATGCGATCGCGTCCCAGGATGACCCAGACGTTAACCCGGATGCTCAACTCTTTCCGATTCAGCTAGCCGCCGGAAGCCAGCTTAAACGGGAGTCATTTCTATTAGTTCTGTCTGAGCAATTGACCAGTTTGATTGTGGCATATCAGCTACCTGAGGGGGAAAGTCCTCATCAGTCTCAATCATGGCTAGCTATTTGTACGTTTGAACGACGAGTGATCTATCGGGTGTTGCAGGGACTTAGAGGAAGTATTGCGATCGCGGATAGTACGCCCGATGAGCTACTTGCGGGAGGGGATAACCGATTTTCCTTGGTTCAAGCAACAGATGAGAAGACGTTAATCACCCAGGTGTTAGTTAAACAATTACAACGAACGGCGGAAATTCTCCAGTCAGGAACAATGGCTGAACCTGGACAGGATAGCGCCATTAGCCAATTAACCCATCACCTCAGCCATAAAGACGAACTCTTGCGGCGAGTGGCGCAGGAACTGAAAACTCCGTTAACGAATATGAAA
Source organism: Coleofasciculus sp. B1-GNL1-01 (assembly GCF_040220235.1). Taxonomy (NCBI): domain Bacteria; kingdom Bacillati; phylum Cyanobacteriota; class Cyanophyceae; order Coleofasciculales; family Coleofasciculaceae; genus Coleofasciculus; species Coleofasciculus sp. B1-GNL1-01. Next base: position 9,051 of record NZ_JAVJTO010000142.1, on the reverse strand, counting down.
ACAGCGCTGAGTCTTTTGGAATCGCCGCAACTCAAACCCGCCCAGCGTCAACGTTACCTACAGCTTCTCAATAGTGAATGCGATCGGCAAAATTCATTAATTGTGGGATTGTTGGATTTAGTTGAAGCCGATGAACCCCAAGCGGGAGTCAAATCTGTCGTGGAATTGGCAGAAATTATTCCTGGTGTGGTGAGTACCTATCAACCGTTGGCTCAAGAGAAAGGAATTCAAGTCGGTTATACGATCCCGGCTGATCTACCGAGAGTTTCCTGTTTAGAAACCTGGTTACGGCAAATTGCTATTAATTTACTGCACAATAGTCTCAAATTTACTCCTGCTGGAGGTCAGGTGAGGGTACTGGGAAGTCTTCAGGGGGAATATGTTCAGTTGGCATTTACGGATACAGGAAACGGAATTGCAGCCAGTGAAATTCCCAAGATTTTTGATAGTTTTTATCGAGGACGCCCCATTCCTGGGGAAGAAATGGGAGCAGGTTTGGGATTGACCATTGTGCAGCAATTATTATTGCGTTGTGGAGGTTCGATTTCGGTAACCAGTCAAGTCGGGAAAGGATCGACGTTTAAAGTATTATTGCCTGTTGTTGGTGATGATCAATGAGACAGGTGTCAGGGCGGATTGTACCCCTATCGTTTCTTACCACCCAGATTTTACTAAGTAGGGGCTGCTGAATAAGTGTTGTGGTGAGGGGGAGCTGGGGAAGCTGGGGGAGCAAGGGTACATTTTCCCTGAGCAAGGTGATGCCATACTTATGAAGGATGCTACCCCATTTTCTTGCACTTTATCCACTGTCAATATGGCTCAAAGCATTGCTTGATATGGGTTTCGGCTTTTTGAAGCAAGCTCTAAGTGGGTTGGTGGAAATAAACTCAACCTTATGAAGGTATGTTAACAAGCCTCAAACCCTTACATAAACGAATGACGTAGCTTGCTTCTCAAGGGAGCGAGTATGACGAATGACGTAGCTTGCTTCTCGCGAAAGCGAGTTCCCCACCGTTAACTTTAATTGTCCCCACCTACTTAAACCCGCTCTTACCGACTGTATGATACAGGAGAAATGACCAATTTTTATAACCAATTTCCCACTAAGATATAAGGTGACCAGAAAAAAGGATGGTGGAAATCTGGATGGTCAAGAAAGTGGCGTTGAGCATAACGCAGGGCTTCGGCTTTGCTACTATTCGTTTCAATTAATTTCTGATAGAATTCTTTCATAAATTCGGCGGTAGCTCGATCACTTACAGACCATAACGTTGCTAATGTACTGCGTGCGCCAGCTTGAATGGCAACACCAGCGAGTCCCAGAGTGGCGCGATCATCACCTGCAGCGGTTTGACAAGCGCTAAGGACAAACAGTTCAATCCCGCTTTGACCCGCTTGGGTACGGCGGCGCAGCAGTTCGCCTAATTCGTGGACATTCAGGGGGCGATCATAGGCGAGGATAAAGGTGTCTTCGGCGTTGGAACTGAATTGACCATGAGTGGCGAGGTGAACGATGGGAAACTCGGTACGAGTTAACTGATCTTTTAAACGGGTGCTGGTAAAGTCTTGATCTAAGAGGATTTCACTGGGTAAAGTGGCTTGGATTTGGTTAAGTTCCAGAGTGACGTTTTCTAGGGGCGGGAAGTTGGGGCGGGCTTCGGTGAGTCCAGCGGTGAGGGCTTTTAGCTGGGTTTCGGGTAAGGGTTTGGGGTCGAGGAGTTGTAAACCGGGATTGAGGCTAATACTATAGTTTTCAATCAGATAATGCTGACCGTCGTGGAGAATTGTCATGGGCAGGTTTCGCAGTACGCCATCGGGGATAAAGACGAGGGTTTGGACATGGCTAGCCGCGATCGCCGATTCAGCCGGACGGATAAGCCAGTCGTAGAGTTGTTGGGCGAGGGGTAATAGGGTGTCGGTGCTGAAAATACCGCGACGCAAGGGATCTTGGTAGAGGGCTTGTTGCAGGCGATCGCTAATTTCGGTGAGTTTGGCTGCGGAGACGGGGGTACTGTAATGCTGGAGGGGAGAACCGGGTAAGCTGAGGATGACATCTAAGCGGTTGTTGAGGATGATTGGGTAAATAACGGCGGCGGTTTGGTCTACTTGGTCAACGTTGAGGGTGGGGGCGTCTAAGCAGGCTTGTTGAAAGAAGTTATTTAGTTCTGCGACTTGTAGGGCTTCAATCAGTTGACGGGCTTGTTTTAGGTGGTTGGGGATTGGGGATTGGGGATTGGAGGAATGTAGAGACGTGCCATTATTTTTCTGTAGGGGCGGGTTTAGGGATTTGCCTTTCGCGATGGATGATAACGTTGGTACGAAACCCGCCCTGAGTGTCTGTGTCTGTTCCTGATCATCCTGTAGGGGCGGGTTTAGGAACTTTCTGTTGGATATAGATGATAACATTGGTTCAAAACCCGCCCTGAGTGTCTGTGTCTGTTCCTGATCGTCCTGAGTCAGAAGTAAGGCGACGAATTGGCGATAGAGGGGTTCGATACTATCGCGAAATGAAAATTGCAGGTCTGGGTTGACAGCAGCGATGTCTCGGCGTAAGGATTGGAGGGCAGAAACGGCTTCGGTGTAAGCTGCGATCGCATCATTCCTGTTTCCCTGAACTTTGTGCAGGCGTGCTAATTGCCATTGCCAACGGTAGATTAGTTCTGGAGCGTTAATTTTTTGGGCAAGGGTGAGGGCTTGTTGGGTTAGGTCTTGGGAATTATACCACTGTTTGGACGTTTCGTAAAGAGTTCCTAGATAACCTAGAGCGTAGGATTCGGCTTGGAGGTCATTGAGTTCCTTTGCTTGTTGAACGGTAGTGGCGAGGGATTGGGCGATTTCGGATAATTGGGGCGCGGCGTTCGGGGAAATCTGGCGCAGGCGGTTGAGGGTTTGGGCGAGGTTAATTTGGGCATAAATCGTGGTGTGGCTGAGGGGGAGATGCGGGAGTTGGGATTGGAGTTGTGTCCAGAGGGTGCGGGCTTGGCTGAGTTGTTGAGTGGTGACGAGGAGACTGAATTGATTGACTTGGGCTTGGAATCGGGAGGAGGCGGAAGGGGCGGTGGTGGCGGCTTCTTGGTAATAGGTTAGGGCTTGGCGAATCTGTTGTTGAGACCGGGCATTGTTGCCTAAGCTGATCAGGGTCGATGTGATTTCCGTGGGGGATTGTAGGCGTCGGGCGATGGCTAAACTTTGGCTTAAGGTTTGGCTGGCGGAGTCGGTTTGACCGAGGAGGTGGAGGAGGTCAGCGATTGACCGTAAGCCAGCGGCTTTGGTTAGGGAGTCGGGTTGATTGTCTAGGGTTTGCCGGACTTGTTCTAAGGTGTTATAGGCGCGGCGGTAGTATCCCTGGACGCGGAGGGTGTGGGCTTGATTAATCACGCTACCGATGAAGTTAGGGGTATCGTTGAGGTGGTGATAGAGGTTGGCGGCTTGTTCCCAGGTGATCAGGGCTTGGTTGTAGTTTCCTTGGGCGAGTTGCAGGTTGGCTTGGGTGTTGAGTATGGGGGCGAGGACTTGTAAGCAATCAGGAGAGGGGCTGGGGGAGAGGTCATTCCCACAGTTTGCCTTTTGGAGAATCTGGAGACTGGTGGCGATAGCTTGGTTGGCTTCAGTCCATTGTCCGATTTTTTGATAGGCTAAGGCGAGGTTACTTAGGATTAGGGCTTGGTTGAAGGTATCGCCTTGGCTGGCAAATGTGTCAGCGGCTTGTTGCCAGAGGGTGATGGCTTGGGTATATTCTCCAATGTGATAGGAGTCTCTACCCTGTTGCACGAGTTGAGGGGTGTTATGGGAGGATTGGCTGAGGAGTGGGGATGAAACGGGAGGTGTGTCAATGGGGACAGAATTGATGAGACGCTGGGGTGGGATTGAGGCGGCGGTGGGCGAAAGGGTTAGGGATAAAAATAGAATGAGTAGGGTGGTGGTGAGTCCTAAACTGAGGTATTTGAGAACTCGCCACGAACACCAAGGGTAAGCTGTTCGGCTTTTAAAGTTTAATTTCAATAATGGGGTAATTTTTGGAGTGCGAGCATCTTGCTCGCTACTCCTATTTAATTTAAATGCATAACAGCTTATCAGTATTGGTATAATTTGCCGCAGATTTGGTAATATAGACCGTTTTTTCACCATGGTATTCAGTTGGAATGGTTGGGATAGGGATTTAATCTAAATTGATTGGGTTGGGTAAGGTTTTCTGGATGCACGTTGGCAAAGGACGCACGTTAGTCATCCGCATCAACTTAAGCGCCAAAAGTGCGATAGGGGGAGCTTTTCACCCTCATCCCCTAACCCCTTCTCCCATCAAGGGAGAAGGGGAAACATCACATGAGAACGCTTGTGTCATCACATCTGGAATACCGCTTCCTTCTTCCTTCTTCCTTCTTGCTCCCCTCTCCCCTGGTGGGAGAGGGGCTGGGGGTGAGGGGGTTTTTTAAGTTGACACGGAGGCACGTCGGTGCGCCCCTACGGTTACTTTTGAATAGCGCAAGATGTGAATCTCTACTATTCATCTGTTGCGACACAATGGACAGGATTTTGCAAGTTTCCCTGATAATTGGTGGGCGGGACTTCCGCAACTAGAATAATTTGTCCATCGGGTGTCTTTATCCAGCCTTGGGCTTCGATAATTTGCTTAGGTGGTTGAGTATTAGATACAGAGAGATTCTCCATCGTCTCGGCGTCTGGGTGTGCTGATGTTCCGGGATGACTCACCAGTGTGCCTAAATCTTCAACAACGGTATCGGGCGGGAGGACTTCATCGGGGCTAAGGGGTAAGCCGCCGCGTCCGGTAATTATAAATTCACTGTCCTGCGTGGCAAAACACAGATTTTGTGAAACTAATCTAGTCACGTCAACAAAATCTGTTGGTAGTTCCACGAGTCCTCCTACTGGGTCAATTCCTTGCAAGTTCAGCGTGGGAATTCGACTTAGTTGAGTAGAGGTTTGAGAGATGGCGCTAATGTCGTTAGAGAGGAGTTGGCTGGGATCAAATTGGCTGAGGTCATCGGTTTTAAGTAAAGCTTGTATTTCTTCACGGCTACGGATGGCGAAATTGTATAAGCCTTGAGTAGTGATGGTGATGTTACCTCCCTGTCCGGAAAAGGCATTGGCGGTGATATCACTATTTTCATTGGGAATAGCAGCGATAACACCAGCATTAATCGTGATATTACCGCCATCTCCACCAGCTTGAGCAGTGCCTGCGGTGCTGGAAATCTGACTACCATCACGTAACAATAAAATGTCTTCAATGTATAGGGTCAGGTTACCGCCGTTGCCAGATGTTGTCCTTGATGTAATCAAGCCATTTTGGAGTTGCACCGAACCTGCCTCAATTTCTACAGTTCCAGCAGCTCCTAAACCGCTGCTATTAACACTAATACCTGACCCATCTTCGATAATTAATAAGGGAGTGGCTACTATAACATTTCCTGCATTTCCTGATCCTAAACTCGAAGCAGACAAGCCATCAAAAAATTGATCACTAGAGACAGTCGCCACAATTACATCTCCTGATTTTTCCTCGACAGTCAAAATTTCAAACACTTGTACATCGGTTTGTGTGTCCATCAGTTGTATAACTTCGGAGACTGTCACTCTCAAATTTCCCCCTTGTCCAGAATCTAAAGTATCAGTAGTGATCTGCCCTTGATTAATTCGCAACGCCTGAGTGCTAATCATTAAGTTACCACCTTGTCCTGTCCCCAAAGTTCTAGCCGTCACTATTGCATTGTTTTTTAGTAGTAATAAGGGAGCGATTATTGTTAAATGACCACCTCGGGAGGACGTATCCGTTCCACTATAAATGCCACTGTTAAAACGATTATCAGTTGAAATACCGCTTACTTCTACAAGCTCGGAGGCTCTAATGATCAAATTACCTCCTTCCCCCCCTTTTGTATATCCCAAAAAGAGTAACCCACTTTGAGTTGCTATCTGCGCCCCACCTTGGACAATTAACCGTTCAGTGTCAATTGTCATGCCACCTGCTGCTCCAGTACCTCCGATAGTGTTAGCAAATATTCCTGTAGGAACCAGTGCCTCAGTTGGACTTTCTAATACTTCTACAGATTCGGAGGCATTAATAGCTATTTCTCCCCCCGCTCCCTTACCAAAGGTAACGGCGGCAACGACTGCTCCATCCCGAACAATCAATTGTCGAGTGTTAATGGTGATATTTCCGGCTGCTCCAGTTGCATCCTTTACAGTTGAAGTAACCAAACCAGAACCAATCAATTCCACAGATTCCCAAGCGCGAACGCTAAGATTTTCCCCACTACCCTGACCAAATGTCGGACTAAATATAATCGCTCCATCTCGAAGCTTTAGCTGCTTAGTGTTAATCTCAATAGTTCCCCCTAAACCCTCACCCACTGCACCAGTAAACAAGCCAGTACCAGGATTAAAGGGACGAAGTTGTCCAGATAAACTACCTGCTATAAACGTTTGTTCAAAGCTTTCAAATCCAGTTCCTATCAGTTCAATCGACTCAGAAGCATCCACTGTTATCCCCTTGCCAGCTTCTGAACCCAAAGTAGTCGCGAGTATCTGGGAACCCTCTTTGAGCATTATGCGCCTACCCCAAACTTGAATTTCACCACCTCCCTCACCACTGGTATTGACAATGGCTTCATTAGTCAGTGAAATATCTGCTCGTGCTAAATCATCGGGAACATTTAAACTGAGATGATTACCATCCACATTCAGCGCAACTCTACCAGGAGCAGCTAAACCGATTAATTCAACTCGACCCCCTAAAGCATTTAATCCGCCTCCGTTGATGGCAATGTCTCCACCAAGCAATAATAAGCTATGACCATCGGCAACTCGTAAGCCCTTGAGCGGTTCTGCCAAAAGGTTAACACCTGCGGGTGAAATTGAGTGGTTTTCGATATCCCCAGAAGTCGTTTGATTGAAGAAAAATGCATCCGGGCTAACAGTGAGTAAAGGTGGAGCATCGGGTTCAGTTGCACTAAAAATGCCTTGATTGCCAAAACCAATTGCATTAGCTGTGGACGCGACAAAGGAACCGCCAATATTCAATCGAGCATTCTTCCCAAAAACAATTCCATTGGGATTAATTAAAAACAGATTCGCCGTGCCATTTGCGCGAATCAAGCCATCAATATCCGAAATATTAGTCCCCGTCACCCGCCCCAAAATATTCTCAATATCCAACCCATTATTAAAAAATGCCTCTCCCCCCGTCTGTACCGAAAACTCTTCAAAACTATGGAACAGATTCACTCCCTGCACTGTTCCCCCTTCAATCAGGCAAACCGGACACCCTGTCACCTGGGAATTGACCGGAAGTGTATTATCCGGCACAATTTGAGCGGAAACTGGACTCAAACTCGTCAAAATAGTAACCGATAGACTGCTCAGAATTGAAGTGTAACCCGTTATCTTTCGCATCGTTCAAATTATATTGGCATATACCTAATATGAACTTTTTATGACATCCGTCACTCATCTGTTGCGACACAATGAGTTGGATTTTGCCAGTTCTCCTGATAATTGGTGGGCGGGACTTCCGCAACTAGAATAATTTGTCCATCGGCTGTCTTTATCCAGCCTTGGGCTTCGATAATTTGCTTAGGTGGTTGAGGATTAGACAGGGAGAGATTCTCCATCGTTTCCGCCTCTGGGTGTGCTGATGTTCCTGGATGACTCACCAAGGTGCCTAAATCTTCCACGACGGTATCGGGGGGAAGGACTTCATCGGGGCTAAGGGGTAAGCCGCCGCGTCCCGTGACAATAAAGGAGTTGACGCCATTCTCGGTTACGACGGCACAGCTTCGGTTAATTTGTCCAGTGGGGTCAACGAAGGTGCTGGGAAGTTCGATAAGTCCGCGATTGGGGTCAAGGGGGGCGTTGAGTTCTACTTCTCCCGGTGCGCCAAATTGGGAACTTGCATCAATATCGTTGGTGCGATTGCCATCAATGGCTGGGCGTTCTTGGATACCAAAGATACCTTCACCCGTGATAGTGATGCGTCCGCCGTCGCCCCGTTCAGCACTGGCGATGATATCACTCCCGTTTACACCTTCTGGAGGTTGGGCAATGAGGAAAGTGGTATTAATGTCAATATTACCGCCATTGGCATCACCGGAGGCTTTGGCAGAGATGCGGCTTTCATTGGTCATGAGTAGGGTGTTTAAGTCTGAAAGACGGATATTTGCACCGCCTTCAATACCACTGAAGCCCGTTTCGGCGGTGAGTTGACCTTGGTCGAGAATTAGGGAATCCGCCTGGATGGTTAGGTTTCCGGCTTGTCCAAAGGGACTGCTGACGGTTACGGCTGCGCCATCTCGGACAGACATTTGACGAGTGTTCACGGTTAAGTCACCAGCTATACCCCCCTCACCTGTGGCTGCAACGGATAAACCACCTACTCCGGTTAAGTCTACAGATTCAGTCGCATTGACGTTTAAGCTTCCGGCTTTACCGCTTTGAGTCGAGGCTGATATTTCACTGCCGTTGGTAAGCTCTAAGTTCTCTAAGCCTTGTAAACTAATATCTTGGCTAACACCAGAAATGTTGGAAGCTGAGAGTTGCGATCGCGCATTCAAGTTTAACTGTTCGGTATTTATCGTCACCCCCCCAGCTTTCCCACCTTCACCAGTAGCCGCAACGGATAGATTACTATTGCTTACAGATACCGACTCAACCGGATTTTCACCTGCATTAATACTGAGACTTCCGGCTGTTCCTGTCTGTGTCGAGGCTGATATTTCACTGCCGTTGGTAAGCTCTAAGTTCTCTAAGCCTTGTAAAATAATGTCTTGGCTCTCACCAGAAATGTTGGAGGCTGATAGCTGCGATCGCGCATTCAAGCTTAACTGTTCGGTATTTATCGTCACTCCCCCAGCCTTACCGCCTTCACCAGTGGCTTCCACCGATAGGCGACTATTGTTGACAGATACCGAATCAACGGGATTTTCACCTGCATTAATGCTGAGACTTCCGGCTGTTCCGGTTTGGGTGGATGCTGATATTTCACTGCCGTTAGTTAACTGTACGTTCTCTAAACCTTGTAAAATAATATCTTGG
>NZ_JAVJTO010000141.1:0-26210 GCF_040220235.1 Coleofasciculus sp. B1-GNL1-01 | reverse complement strand
TTTTTACACTATAACCGTCTTGCATCCTGGAATTTTCGCCGACAACAGCACCAAATTTTACCTCGACAGAGGGTTAAAACCATTGCAAGAAAGCCTATTCCCTATTGCCTCTCCCCACCACAAGACTTATTCAGCAGCCCCTAAGTAGCTCTTGCGATCGCGAAGCGAAAGGATGCTTCGCTTTTATTGCACGGGGATTTAGGGGGATCGACAATGTACCGCATAGCAGAGCAAACTGCTGTATTTCATTCAGTATAGGTAGCGAGCAAGATGCTCGCACTACTTTAAATTCCGACCAACTGAAAGTTTGACATCCTTCATTTTCATAATTTTTGCCCTTGAATAACTTAAAAAGCTGTCTCGTCTAAGAAGAGACAGCTTAATCGGGTACAATCCAATCGGGCGTAAGGGCAATTTATGAACATCCGTGTCAACTTAAGACTTTGTATAACTAGCGCTCAAAGTTTAGATCCCCCTAAATCCCCCTTCAAAAGGGGGACTTTGATTAATTTCTGGTTCCCCCGTGCAAAAAAAAGCGGAGCAACCTTTGGTCTCCCCCTTAAAAAGGGGAACGGAAGGGGGATCTCTAATTAAGTTTCAGCCTTAAGTTGACACCAATGATTTATAAATCGCCCCTACACCATCAGCGATTAGTAATCGAAATCGCCCATACCAGCGCCAGCACCAGCACCAGCACCTTCCTTGGGTTCAGGCTTGTCAACCACAATACATTCAGTGGTTAATACCATACCCGCGATTGATGCAGCATTTTGCAGGGCGGAACGAGTCACCTTAGCGGGGTCAACGATACCTGCTTCAAACATGTCAACGAACTCATTCGTCGCGGCGTTGTAGCCAACGTTGAAGTCTTTCTCTTTCACCCGCTCAGCGATAACCGCACCATTTTGACCCGCATTCTCAGCAATCCGCTTCAGGGGTGCAGCCAGCGCACGGGACACAATCATTGCCCCAATCAGACCTTCACCGGTCAGGTTTTCATTTGCCCAAGATTCCAGAGTTGGAGTCAGGTGAGCCAGAGTTGTACCACCACCAGGAACAATCCCTTCTTCAACCGCCGCTTTAGTCGCGTTAATCGCGTCTTCTAAGCGCAGCTTGCGGTCTTTCATTTCGGTTTCGGTAGCCGCCCCGACTTTGACCACAGCAACGCCACCAGACAGCTTTGCCAAACGCTCTTGTAGTTTCTCTTGGTCGTAGGAGGAATCGGATTCTTCAATCTGACGACGGATTTGTTCACAACGAGCTTTAACACCCTCTTCGTTGCCTTCCGCCACAATCGTGGTATTGTCTTTGGTGATGGTAATGCGACGCGCTTTACCCAGCATATCTAGCTTGGTGTTTTCCAGCTTCAGACCCGCGTCTTCGGTGATGAGTTGACCACCTGTCAATACCGCGATATCTTCCAGCATGGCTTTACGGCGATCGCCAAAACCAGGAGCTTTAACCGCCGCAACATTCAGCACACCGCGCAGACGGTTGACCACCAGAGTCGCTAGGGCTTCTTTTTCAATGTCTTCAGCCAGAATCAGCAGCGGACGACTTGCACGCGCTACTTGCTCCAGTACAGGGACTAAGTCCTGAACCAGAGTGATTTTCTTGTCGGTAATCAGGATGAAGGGTTCTTCCAGAATCGCTTCCATCCGCTCCATATCGGTAGCGAAATAGGGCGAAATATAACCCTTGTCAAAGCGCATCCCTTCGGTGATTTCTAATTCGGTGGTCATGGATTTCCCTTCTTCTAAGGAAATCACACCTTCTTTGCCCACCTTATCCATGGCTTGGGCAATCATCTGACCGACTTCTTCGTCGTTTCCGGCAGAGATGGAACCGACTTGTGCAATGGCTTTAGATTCTTCTACGGGACGGGAATGCTCGGCAATCTTGTCTACTAAGAAGGCGATCGCTTTGTCAATGCCTCGCTTCAGGGCGATCGCATTCGCACCAGCCGCTACGTTCCGCAAGCCTTCTTTAACCATGGCATGAGCCAACACGGTAGCGGTTGTGGTTCCGTCACCGGCTGCATCATTGGTTTTAGATGCAGCTTGGCGAATCAAGGAAACACCTGTGTTTTCAACGTGGTCTTCTAATTCGATTTCTTTAGCAATGGTCACCCCGTCATTAACAATTTGGGGAGCGCCAAACTTTTTCTCCAGAACCACGTTGCGACCTTTCGGACCGAGGGTAACGGCAACGGATTCTGCCAGAATGTCCATACCCTTTTCCAGGGCGCGACGAGCATTTTCGTTGTAAATGATGCGCTTAGCCATAGATTTCAGTGATGTTGAGTCTGAGAGTTGAACTGTGGATTGTTACTAATTGTTATGAGTTCATCATTCAGGAGAGTTGCCAGAGAACTGGCTTGTATACTCCTGAACGTTTAGCGATCACGACTAGGAAACGACAGCGAGGATGTCTTTTTCTGAAAGCAGAACATACTCTTCGTTGCCTAGCTTGATATCAGTACCGGCATACTTGGAGTAGAGAACTTTATCGCCAATTTTGACTTCCAGTTCCGAGCGAGAGCCATCATCGTTGCGCTTGCCAGGACCGGTGGCGACAATTTCCCCAACTTGAGGCTTCTCTTTGGCGTTGTCAGGTAACAAAATGCCACCTGCCGTTTTTTCTTCAGCGGCACTGACCTTGACAAAAACGCGATCGCCTAATGGCTTGACTGTAGAAACACTCAGAGATACGGCTGCCATTGAATTCCCTCCTAATCTAGTAGTTTAGTCTCACTTTGCACTTTCTGCTGTCGAGTGATTAGCACTCTCTGCTTCTGAGTGCTAATTTACTCAACTTAGGCATGAAACTGCAATCAATTTCCGAGTACGGGTTCCCGAACTAAAGGATGGGGGTTTGGGTGTGGGGTGTTGGGGGAGCTGGGGGAGCTGGGGAAGCTGGGGGAGCTGGGGAAGCTGGGGAAGCTGGGGAAGCTGGGGAAGCTGGGGGAGTAGAGACGTAGCATGCTACGTCTGTGCCATAGCATGTCTGGGACACTCAAGACGGTTAGTGAAGCGCTACTCTACAGGATAGTGGGAACGTTTAGTGGGTTAAAACGATAAATATGAATAAAGCCTCAGACAAAACGCTGTTGGAAAAAAATGTGCATAGCCTGGGACTGAATCAAATTCAACGCCATGTTTTGCTATGCGCTGACCAGACTAAACCGAAGTGCTGCTCTAAACAAGCGGGTCTTGATTCCTGGGATTACTTAAAAACCCGCCTGAAACAGCTTAAGCTGGATCAACCCACTCAGGAGCGACCAAGCTGCATCTTCCGCACCAAAGCTAACTGTCTGCGCGTCTGTGCCAGTGGTCCAATTCTGGTGGTTTACCCGGATGGTGTTTGGTATCGTAACGCAACGCCAGAGGTGATCGAACGCATTATTCAAGAGCATCTCATTGGCAATAAGATTGTGGAAGACTATGCTTTTTTGGTTCATCCTCTCCCAGAAAGCGATCGATCTCCTATCTCCGACGCAGCAGAAGCTAAAAGAGCGAACCGTAAATCCCAACCGCAGATAACTCCTGAAAAAGTTGCCAGTGTAGATCAACCGAAAAGCCTTTGGAGCAAGATTGTCCAGCGCTTCTGGAAAGACTAGCGCAGCATGGCGCAAATACTTGAGCAGTTCGTTCTCAGGCGGGGAAACGGGGAAGCTGTTGCTTTTTTTGCCACAGTGTATGAGTTCTTGCCTATTTAGTTTTCGGGTTCGCTAGACTAACATAGGCTATAACATTGACAGCTAATCCTCGGACTCAGCAAGTACCCTTACACCTGATCAGTTGTAGCCGCTCAATAATGTCCGGGTAGCAGGCGTGGAACCAGAACAACGAAATTTTCACTCTATCCACCTAACCTTCCGAATGACCAGTATCAAAGTATGAAAGACAACGGTGTCAGAACTAACAAGCGACTGCTGCTGATTGACGATGACCCTAATCTGATTTTGCTCGTTAAGGACTACCTAGAGTTTCGCGGGTATGACGTGATCACAGCAGAAAATGGTCGAGAGGCGTTGGACGTTCTCGCTCAAGACATTCCTGACATGATTATTTGTGATGTAATGATGCCAGAGATGGATGGCTATGCTCTGGTTGAGTATGTTCGGCAAGATCCGCGCATGAACTGGGTTCCTGTCCTATTTCTCTCTGCCAAAGGACAGAGCAATGATCGGGTGAAGGGACTCAACACCGGTGCTGATGTTTACATGGTCAAACCCTTTGAGCCAGAAGAATTAGTCGCCCAAGTTGAATCATCCCTGAGACAGGCTAGCCGCTTAACAACTCGCCCTCAAACACCTGGAGGAGAGACGCCATCTAACATTCAGGTTCCCGCTAATGTGGAATTGACACCAACCGAACTGAAGGTGGTACAGTTTGTTGCACGCGGGTTGGCAAATCGGGAAATTGCCCAGGAACTTAATGTTAGCCAACGCACAATTGAAAGCCATGTGTCTAATATGCTGGGCAAAACCGGATTGCATAACCGTACCGAATTAGCGCGTTGGGCGATTGAAAGTAGTAAGGTTTAGTCGTCATTGGTCATTGGTCTTATACCAAAGTGAGGGGGAGTAGGGGCTTGGTAACCAAGCCCGTACATTTTTATTTATTATGGGTGATTTGCGGGACATCATATAAAATAAACGTCTCCACCTGGGTTATTGTCCAAAATTAACCCACTAATTGCAACCCAACATGTTTGACAAAGGCATACCAATCTTGATTGAAACCTTTAAATTCAACGTCCTTTAGGGTAAATTTTAGGTGAGAATCTTCAATTGGCAACGATACCATATTATAGGCATCAGGTTTATTGGTTAATAGCACCAGTTCAGTACCTGCGGGAATGGGTTGCAGAGCATTGGGACTGAGATACATCGATTGAACAGGGGCACGCTTAATGACAGTATCCACGTTAAATACAATTTTGAGTAATCCCCCTTCAGGTGGCAAACTTTGTCGGTAAACCATCATTTTGACAACATCTTTTTCTATTTGCTTCGAGAGCATCTGTGCCACCGTTTCTGTTGGTCTCAGGGGTTCTTTGGTGATTTGAATATGATCAATAAACGCATACCAATTTAAATTTCTACCCTGAAATCCAATATCCTGGAAACTGACCCGAATATGTCGGGTCAAATCTGGGGGCGTGTAGGATTGTAGAACTAATAATGTGCTAGCCGGAATCGGCTGAAGTTTATAGCTTGGCAGTAAACTGGATTGAATAGGTTCTTGTTTAAGAATTGTATCTTGGGTAGACAACATTCGGACTAAGCTAACCATAGTTTTATAGTTCCTTTAATTGTTATTGGTCATTGGTCATTTGTCATTCTTGTTCTTAACACTTGATCGGGGCGGGTGTAGGGTTCGTTACGCTTCGCTAACGCACCATTTCAAAAGATAATAGTGAAACCCGCCCCCACACACGCGCCAGGTTTCCTTGAACAAAGTGAAGGGTCAAAACTATTCTCTCCCTCCCTTTTTAAGAAATACTGCCACGCTTACGGGCTTCTTTGTAGGATGTTCCCACATTTCGTAACCCAGCGCGAATCATCTGCTGTTCTAATAGGGTAAAAAAGCGGGCGCGATCGCCGCCTCGAACGACAGCCTGATTATGGGCTTCTGCTATAGCAATGGGATAGCCATAGCCTTTGTAAACCTGTGCCAGCATTAAACTTAGGGCTTGATTGAATAACATAGTATCCTGTGCTACCCATTCTGGAACCTCGACGCGGGCAATTTCTGTACCAACGTGAACATAGCAGAAGTAAATCCGGTGATGATCGTATAGATCTAAAATTCGCACTGAACTGCGAAATAAAGGACTACGTTGTCCGGGTTGCAGTAAACTCGACCAGAGCATCGTATCACGTAAGGGTTCAACAACCTGACAAGGCAATTTATCGGTAACAGAGGCGCAATGGCTGAGACAGTTTGGGGTGTCATAAGGACAGGCTTGTAAGCGGAGAAAATGCAGGGCTTCGTTGCTGCGAGATGCGCTCAAATAGCCCATCAGTGGTACATTCACCGATCGCAACTGATCCCAAGCCGCTAGAATCGGGGGTAGGATGCGATCGCGGGCTTCTGTGGGTAAGGACTCCAGAAACCAGTAAATCAGTGATCCATCCACCATCGCCAGATTGGGAATATCAAAGTGAGAACCGGGCGGATTGACCCAGCGACACGCCATTTCTGCCAATATCGACACCTCAGACACAGTGCGACAATATCCCATCCATTCTTCGGTACGAATCCCCCATTGGCGAGATATGTATAAATCTTCGGGTCGGTAAAAGACTTCGGGTAAGCTATCCAAGAGTGGGTGTAAACTTTGTCCATAGTGCAGCATCACCCGACCCACGTTAATTAAATAACAATAGGCGATTTCGTGATGGGAGGGAGAAATTTGAGACCCATCGGTGGCGAAAATCGTGTGGCTTTCGGGCGGGGAATCCAGATCAAGGCTGGTATCCAGGGATTCAACCGGAACAGCCGCCGTGAAGATTATGCGATCGCGCCATTGCTGTTGGGATTGAATTAACTCACTTTGTCGGGTATTAGCCTCCAGCATCAGCTTTTGCGCCAGTTCCCAGCGCTGGCGACTTGCCAGCGCCTCCCCTTTCAGATGCTGGCTAATTCCAGGGATTTGTTTCGCGAGTTTCGTGAGATCGAGCATTGAATTATAGTACCCGATGCCGGATATGTATATTTATGTTATCTTTATTTAACGATTTCAGTAGTAATAATTAGAACTATTGCTTAAACGAAGCAAACCTTCGACTTACTTAGGAATCATTGTAACCAATTTTACAGTTTGTGATTTTCTTCAGGCATGGATTGTAAGCTTAAATCACAAAACATTAAGTTATATAAAAAAAACTTGAATTTATATCGGTAGCTGTCTTAGAGTCAAGTCAATCTAATTAGCTCTCATGAGGGCATTGTTTAACCCCGATTGAAAAACATAAATAACTGAGACTTGATTTGGAACAACGCTCTGTGGAGAATAAGTTCAAAAGGCTTTTCCCACAAACTAAGGATAATTAAAGAAAAAGAAAATTGGATGTTATTGGCATCAAGTTTATCAACAAATAGTACCAAAGAGGTATATTATGGATGTTGCAACCCTTTCAAAACTCGGTGTAAAACATGCTGAAAATGCCGTAGCAGAATCCCTGCGGATTCAAACCGGATTAGATCGGACAAAGCCAGTCACGTTTTACGGGATTATCAATGAACGTTGTAATGTTAAATGTCGCCAGTGTGAGTATTGGCGGCTCCCGAAATATAAGGACGAAATGACGGTTGAGGAGTGGAAAAGCGCCCTCCTCAGCATAAAAGACTTTGTCGGTAAGTATTCCATCAACTTTAGTGGCGGTGAACCTTATATCAAAAAAGGATTTCTCGACATACTAGCCTTCGCTAATAGCAATGGTATTCACTGCGGTGTGACTACAAATGGTTCGTGCATGACCCAGGAAAATGCTGCCAAAACTGTAGCAGCGCGTCCCTTTAACGTAAATATGTCTGTGGATGCTCCCAATGCAGAACTTCATGATTACCTGCGGGGTTATCCCGGTTTATTTGCTAAACTTTCTAACGGTATTAAGTATCTACGTCAGGAACAGGAAAAACAAGGCATAAGTTTTCCAATTATTGTCAAACCGACATTAAATCGCCTCAATTTCCGCTTAATGCCTGAACTGGTAGAATGGGCGCAACAAATTGGCGCTACTGCTGTTAATTTCCAACCCGTCAATCTCTGGACACCCGAAACCTATAATGAACTGTGGCTCAAAGCCGAAGACTATGAGGACTTTGCTCAGGTAATTGAGCGCCTGATTGAAATGAAGCAAAAGGGTGCACCCATTATGACAGGTGATGATGTTCTGCGGCTTTTCTTACCCCATTTCCGTGAAGAAAAAGCTCCCGAATCTGTTCGCCCCTGTCGAGTCGGACTTCGCAATTTTTGGATTGAAACAGATGGGAATGTGAAACTCTGTAATGATTATCCAGTGATTGGTAATGTTAAACACCAGAGTGCTAAAGAAATCTGGTATGGAGAAAAAGCCAAAGAGATTCGCCAGCAAACATTGGACTGCGGTAAACTTTGTTTGATTACCTGTGTGTCGCAAAAGACGCTTAAGGATAAGGTTTTGATGGGAATGAAGCTACTGCGGAATTGACCAAAAATTAAGCGTATCCCTCGCCTAGAGAACAAAACTGGACTATGTTCTCAGGTTGAGGGATTTCATTTGTGTGTGGCTATTTGTGTTCATGAGATAAGAGATGAGTAAAAAACGCTTTAAAGTTTTGTTAATCATAGAACAATGTAATCCTAATGCGAGTTCTGATCCCTTGACAGGATTTAAATTATTTCAAGAAATAAATAAACATGTAGAAGTGACTTTGGTTACTAGAGATTTTGTTAAAAAAGGTCTAGAACGTCATGGGTATAATAACAATGTTGTTTACATATCAGAAAGTTACCATGCAAAAACGTATCGTAATTTTGTCAAAAGAACCATTTTATCAAAACTAAAAAATGAAGCTATAAGAAGAGCTTTAGGCGCTGCTCTAAATTATCCTTATTATGCAGATTTTAGTCATCAAGTTTACCAAAAATTTAAAATCCCACTTATTCGAGGAGATTATGATATAGTCCATTCAATTACTCCTATGAATACCAGGTATCCCGTTAAGATAGTGGAAGCCTGTAAGCATACACCTTTTATTCTAGGACCCGTCAATGGGGGTGTTCCATATCCAGAATGGTTTGAGGAAATAGCCATGAAGAAATACTTGAATTTAAGCTTTTTACAAGATCTGGCTAAATTCATTATTCCGGGATACCTAGAAACTTATAAGCAAGCAGATAAAATATTGGTAGCTTCCAGCTATACCTTAAATAAATTACAATCTTTTTTTAAATTCAAAGAAAATAAAATGTGTTTACTTGTAGAAAATGGAGTGTCAAATGATTTTTTTATTAATTATTCAAAGCCTCAAAAAACTGAAAAAGTAAAGTTACTTTTTGTGGGGAGATTGATAGCTTTTAAATGTCCTGATATCCTCATTGAATCAATTAGTAGATTGAACAAAGCCATTAAAAATAAAATTCAATTAACTATAGTGGGTGATGGACAAGAACGAAGTAATCTAGAAAAAAGAGTGCAGGTTCTTAAACTAAGTGATATGATTCAATTTGTTGGTAAAATACCTCAAAAAGAAACCCTTAATTATTATCGACAAGCTGATGTTTTTTGCTTTCCCTCTATCAGAGAATCTGGTGGAACAGTAGTATTGGAAGCGATGGCTTGCGGACTACCCTGTATTATTGCAAACACTGGTGGCATAAGTGAATATGTAACAGAGGAAGCGGGATTTAAAATTGAACCGATTTCTAGAGAATATCTAACGCAGGAATTAACAAATAAAATAGAAATCCTTATTGAAAATGAAGAGTTGCGTAAAAGGATGTCAACCAAAGCCATTGACAGAGCCAGAGAGTTTGAATGGGGACGCAAAGGACACAAAATAATTGAAATTTATGAAGAGGTACTTGCCTGAGTTTTGTATAAGTGCGATTAATTTACCCTTCTCAAATTGACAATATCAAGGTAATCCTTCAAGTCAAATATTTATAGTAAATTTCCCGATGTTGACTCAAAGTGTTAAGTTGTTGAAAATTGTTAAAATGTTAAAATTGCTAAATTTTTAATTTGGTATAAAGACTATATCTTCATATCCTTTTTGATTTTGTATATCAGCAATGTTTTGAAATTGAATAAAGTCTTTTTTGATATTGTTCCACATCAAATAAATGTAGTTCCATGATTGAAATGTCTCAAATATATCTTCTTGTTTTTGACCCATTTTCTTGAGTTTAAAGGGATTAATTTCACAACAAACAATAGGACGAACCTCCTGAAAGAATTTTGAGCCTCCTTTAAGTACTAAAGGTTCTGACCCTTCAACGTCTATCTTACAAAAACCTACATTGGGAAAACCTTGTGATTCCCAAATATCATCTAAGCACTTAATTTCAATATCTTCAGATCTATCATTAATAGATTCTGGTGCAAGAGCTGCTCTACCCGAATCAGTTGGGACATATATTTTACAAGTACTCTGTTGGCTTCCTAAACCTACAGGAAGTATTTCAATATTATTTAAACCTGAAAAATAAATATTTTCTTTCAAGAGATTAATGTTTTTTGAGACAGGTTCAAAAGCATATACTCGACCCTCTTCACCGACTAATTCTGACAGTTTAAGGCTCCAAACTCCTATATTGGCTCCAATATCATAGCAAACAATTCCGGAAGAACAATATTTATGAATTGCATTAAACACCACAGGTTCATATTGTTCTCTGAAAATAAATATTAAGCCATAAAGCCCGCGTCGTTTACCTGGGATTAAACGCATTTTTTTATGGCTATGAATTGTGATTAATGGCTGGTAATGTAATGCTTTGTAAATTTCCCACAACGCTAAACGAAAAAGAACTAGATGAGGGACTCTATGCATTTCAGGATGTTCTAGTAAAAAATTTATACTATAATTAAGTTTTTTGAAAAATGGTTTAAAAGCCATATTGATTTTGATTTTTTGATTAATTATTCCTGATTATATCATTTTTTGATGATTAACTAATTAAGATATATGAAGTATTGGAGATTTAACCTGTTCTATGTAGACCAAGCTGAGAAATTCTGAGCAAACTGGGACAGAGACAATAACTGAATTCTCGGATGATTGCGAACCTCGTCTCGATGCGCTGCTGTATTATAGCCCCAATCCGCTAAATAGAGTCTCACCTGAGCTAAGTCTGTTTGCTGTTCCACTGATAGTAGGGTATTTAATCGATCCTCTACAAACCAAAGACTTGCAGATTCATCTGTAAATTCTTGTATAAGTTCTCGTAGAGTTTGGTGTTTGGGACGTTTAATTTCTTTGCCGATAATTCTATCCTTTGATAATTCGATACCTTGTTGTTGTAATAACTGTTTAGCAAAGCGCCCTTCTTTAGTGGTGACAATAAAGAAGGGCGTCGGTGTTTCTAATATGCTCTGTAGGCGCTCAATTACCCCAGGATAAAAGCGGTGCAGTGCTAACCAGCCTTCTAGATCATTAGTAATCCATTCATCGCGAATTTTATCGACTTGTTGACCTAAGTCGCTTGGCTGTAGGTTTTCGGAGTCAATACATTGGTGTAAAACGGTTGACCAATCTGGCAAAATCTGGGATTCTGAAACGCCTAAAAGTAACACTCGTAGTAAAACAGGCATTTCCCACCCGGATTCAATTACAGGGCGCAAGCGGTAAAATTTATCAGCTAAGTCTGGTGGGGGTGTTGTGGTTTCCGGTTGCCAAATTTTGCAGTAGGTACGCCAAGCGGTTTGGAAGTATTCCAGAAGTCCGTCACAGATGACGCCATCAAAGTCGAGGGCGAGAATAGTGGGAGCATCAGTTGACATAAAGTTATTTGAATGATGAATAATGATCGAGCTGATTTAAGGGCTGGTGGGCAATGCCCACCCTACGGGATATCAAGGGTGTTGGCGCTCCAACACTGCAAATTTTCAGTGCCATTGATCTTAATTTGCAACAACTTTATTGCGCTTGGGATCACCCAGTTTGGAACGGGAGAGAGTGGTTTTCGGATTGAGACTGGGTTGATTGCCCCAGTTTTGGGTAAGCTGGTTTAACAGTTGGTCTTGCTGTTGGCGAAATTCCCAGACGTTATTGCCACCATTTATAATCGCAAACCACACGCGATCGCGCTCTCGCGTAGGCATTACCCCAGCCAAAGCACTCACTTGGCGTAGGGTTCCGGTTTTCATTGCGGTTCCCTCTGGCAGATTGCGAGCATAGATTGTCCCGTTTTTATCCCGCCCAGCTAGGGGGAATACATCAATTACACCTAAGTTATGGGGTGTTAATAATTTTTCCAGGGCGATTAGCATAGCTGTAGCCGCACGGGGAGAGATTTGGTTTTCTGTTCCTAATCCTGATCCATTAATCAGTTGAATTTCCTCTGGAGGGACATTGGCTAACTTGGCGGCTTCTTTGGCAACCAGATCAGCCCCACCAACAGCATCGGCTAAAATTTGAGCCATGCCATTGTTACTGTAAATATTCATTTCTAGGAGGATTTCCGCCAAGGGTAGGGATTGATGACGTAATAGTATCCTAGTTTTATCAGGTGGAATTTTTACCGTTTTGACTTGACCGCTGATCACCAGTTCAGGTTTGGGGGTTCCCGGAGACATTCTGCCATGGTGACGAATCACCGAACGAGACCAAGTTTTGCCATTTAATCCTTGTTTGAGTAGCTCTCCCGATCGCGTCGGATTTTCTTCGTAGTTTAGATGAAATTTGCCTGCAATGATTAAATTCCCCTTGACGCGGCGAATCCCCAGCTGGTTCAGACTGTTCCCCAGCGCGATCGCTTCTTCCCAGACAAAAAGAGGATCACCACCACCTCGAATCACTAAATCTCCCTCTAATACACCATCCCGGATATCCCCTGTCGCTCCCACTTGGGTTTCAAATTCATGGTCGGGTTTCCATTGACTTAACACGACTAATGTGGTAGCAATTTTGGTCAACGAAGCAGCAGGGCGAGGAATTTTACCCTGATGTTCTGCCAGAACATTCAGCCCGGATTGTATCCAGATTCCTTGATTGTCTGCCAGTGAACCTCTGTTTTTGAGGTCTTGGAGATACTGATTAATCGTCGCTTCGGCATTCGGATCAGGCTCAGGTAGGTAAAACAAGGCAGTGTTTTGCCAGGGCAGCAATTGGACAGTCTCGACCTGAGCCAAATCCAAGGTAGCAGCCTGCATCCCGACAATCTTGACCAATAAAGCCGCGATCGATGAAGCAATTAATCCAGCACCAATTCGTTGTAACATTCCATTTCTCCTCCACGGTGCTTTATTGTACGAAGTGTATGGCATCAATGAAAAGGTTTCTTCAAGGGTTTTTCTTCTGGATCAGCACTCTTGATCAAGTGTGGGCTTTGGGGTGTAGGAGGTGGCACTTCTCGCCAAATACGCTAAAAGAGGATTACTCAATCAACGGCTTCTGTTAAAATCTTTAAGGTTTCTATCTCTTTGAGCAATGGCATCTCGCGAACGGATCGCAATCGACGCGATGGGAGGGGATCACGCTCCCTCAGAAATTGTGGCTGGAGCTATCCGAGCCCAAGAAGAGTTGGGCGTAGAGGTTATATTGGTTGGCGATCCTCAAGCTATTGAAGCGTCCCTGAAAGAACACAATAGTCTGTGCCAGCTAGAAATAGCCCCGGCGGAAGACGTAGTTTCCATGGAAGAGGAACCCTTGGTAGCGATTAAACGCAAACCCAAGGCGTCAATCAACGTGGCGATGGATTTAGTTAAAACCAAGCAGGCACAAGCTGTAGTGTCGGCGGGTCATTCTGGCGCAGCTATGGCAGCCGCATTACTGCGTTTGGGACGGCTCAAGGGCATTGATCGCCCAGCGATTGGCGCTATGTTCCCCACCCTCATTGCTGGAAAGCCAGTGATTATTCTAGATGTGGGTGCAAATGTGGATTGTCGTCCCAAATATCTGGAGCAATTTGCGGTGATGGGGACGGTATATAGCCAGTATGTGCTGGGAATACCAGAACCCAAAGTCGGATTGCTCAATATCGGGGAAGAAGACTGTAAGGGGAATGATTTAGCGATTCGGACTCATCAACTGCTCCAGCAGAATCCCAGAGTAGCCTTTCTGGGTAATGCTGAAGGGAGAGATGTACTCTCAGGTCAGTTCGATGTGATTGTCTGTGATGGCTTTGTCGGCAACATTTTACTCAAGTTTGCCGAAGCTGTGGGAGAAATCGTCTTACAAATTCTGCGGGAGGAATTGCCCCAAGGCTTACATGGTCAACTGGGGACGGCGATTCTCAAGCCGAATCTGAAGCGGATTAAGCAGCGTATCGATCATGCCGAACATGGGGGTGGGTTGCTCTTGGGCGTGGATGGAGTCTGTATTATTAGCCATGGTAGTTCTCAGGCACCGTCTATTTTTAATGGGATTCGCTTGGCAAAAGAAGCGATTGATAATCAGGTGCTGGAGCGTATTCAGTCTACTGAGATCAAAGCGGCGAAACAATCGGCAACAACAACGAATATGGGTAGTGAACCGTTAGAGGTGACCAATGAGCCATCAGAGGATGCGACAGGTTAGCGTGGTGCTATCCACCTAACCCTGGGCAACTGTGGACAACGCAGTTATTTGGTGACGGATAGCCAGTCTAAGCAGCGAAGAGTGAATTGGCAGTTTCTTTGATGGAGAATCATTTTGAATCAACTAGGCACAGGGATTGCGATTACCGGGAGTGGTTCGGCGACACCCGATGGTGTTTTGGATAACCATCAACTCAGCCAGATAGTTGAGACATCAGATGAGTGGATTGCCACGCGCACAGGAATTCGTCAACGGTGTCTAGCTGACGCTAAAGCCAGTTTGAGTGGGTTAGCTGCCCAAGCGGGGAAGCGGGCGATCGCGATGGCGGGTGTTGAGCCTGATCAGTTACAGCTAATTATTCTGGCAACGTCTACACCTGATGATCTGTTTGGTACGGCGAGTCAAGTTCAGGCGATACTCGGTGCATCCAATGCGGTGGCGTTTGACCTCACGGCGGCTTGTTCGGGTTTTGTGTTTGGTTTAGTCACGGCGGCTCAGTTTATCCGGACAGGCGTTTATCAAAATATTTTATTAATTGGTGCGGATATGTTGTCGCGCTGGCTGGATTGGTCCGATCGCGGCACCTGTGTGTTATTTGGTGATGGTGCAGGGGCTGTGATGTTACAGGCAAATGAGCGCGATCGCCTGTTGGGATTCCAGATTCGCAGTGATGGCACTCAGAATAAATGTTTACAGTTGGCTTATAAACCACAAGCCCAGCAACTTGTCAAGGGAATTGAGGTCGGACAAGGGAATTTTGCCGCCATTACCATGAACGGCAAAGAAGTCTATCGATTTGCCGTGCAGAAGGTGCCAGAAGTGATAGAGAAGGCACTATTTCAGGCAAATATTACGGCAGATGATGTAGACTGGCTGCTGTTGCACCAAGCCAATCAACGGATTCTGGATGCAGTGGCGCAACGGTTGAAGATTCCTAGCCATAAGGTATTGAGTAATCTGAGTCAGTATGGGAATACATCGGCGGCGTCGATTCCCTTAATTTTAGATGAAGCCGTGCGATCGGGAAAAATTCAACCCGGTGATATTATTGCCAGTTCCGGTTTTGGTGCAGGATTAACCTGGGGGGCGGCTATTTTTGAATGGGGACGATGAGGGGTTAGCAACTGTAATCTAATACCTGTTGGTCTTTAGAAAGAGAGTTGGGAATCGGTTGCCTCAATGGTGGGCAGTTGTTCCTCCTTAAGTTCCCAAACCTTGAGGGTAATTAGATATTCATAAAATGCCTGTAAGGTACACCAAGTAAAGCCAGCGCGTCCATCCAGGAAGCCTGCGAGGAAAATGTACATATAGAGAAAGCGGAGTAATGGACGAAAGGGCAAGCGTAACGACAGATCTTTAAGGGCATGACGCCGTTCCACTTCCGATCGCCCCAGCAGCAAATTCCCCCAGTTGACAGTGCCTTGTTCAAGCTGGCGTAAGGTTTCCCGGGCTTCATCGGTGGAGTAACGGTTGTGTTTTTCAATCCAACGGCTAAATCCCTTACTACAGGTATAGTGGGGGTAGGTTTCTTTCAAGAACCCTGTAGATCCATCACAGACTTCCCGTTCCGTATGACCATAATCGGTAAACCAGACTAGACCTTTTCGCAGTAAACGAAGTTGGTAACGGGGATACTGAGTACAGTGACGAATCCATCGATTCATGAACATCACCCGTTCGGCGACATAATATCCCACGTACTGGTTGTCTTTTATCGCCTCTAGGCATTCAGCAAATAGGGCTGGAGTCATCCGTTCATCGGCTTCTAGGATGTAAGCCCATTCATACTTAGTGGGGAGGTTTTCCAGCATCCAAGTCCGCTGACGCCCATGACTTTCAAAGGCATGAGATACAACTCGCACCGGATAGCGTTGGGCAAATTCTACCGTGCGATCGCTACTACACGAATCCACCACAATGATGTCATCCGAGAGCCGCGCTGAGTTGATGCACGCTTCAATATCTCGTTCTTCGTTGTAGGTAAGGATATAAATCGAGAACATGTCAAAGGTTGTAAAAAAATGAGTCTAGCTAAAGCGGTTTGCTGAAATTGAGAACCCCAATCCGCCTCAATGCCAATCGTAACCGATGGCACATAAAAGCAGAACTGGGGATTACCTACAGCAGTTGGCAACTGGCTCGAATAGAGGTTATTTGTTATCTGGGAATGGGTGATTAGGACGCTTGTGTGTATCTTCTATTGAATCGTAAATCTCTATCAACTGACAATTTAGAGACGGTTATCAAACCTTTTTGCCTGTTGCTCGCATAGCAATGACTTGCAGATTAACTGCTCAAGTTCCGCAATCCCATCCAGCCAATGATGCTATAGCCAATGGCTAACAGTAGGCTGCTTAAACCGATGCGGATACCTCTTTTTAATGCCTCAGTTCGGGCGCGTTGCTCAAGTTCTTGTCTACGACTGCGGATTTGAGTCTGAGCTTGCTCAGTTCTTTGAGTGATCGCTTCGGGATCTGTTCTGAGCGCCTGCAATTGTTCTCGGAGTGCCTGGAGTCGCTGGAGTTGCTCTCCTTGAGCTTGACCGCTTTCAATGGCTTGGTCTAGTCGTTCTAGCTGTTGTGGATCTTGAAGCAGAGTATCAATTTGCTGAACTTGCGTTTCCAGTTGGGTTTCAGCTTGCTGGGCTTGCTGAGTAATCTGTTCTATCGCTTGATTACTTTGGATGCGAACATTGTTAAAGTGCAAGGGGACAAGCAACAGGAAGAGTAAACCCAATAGGCTCGAGAGTAAAAATGCCCAGAATCTCAAGTCGGTGATTGAGGATTTTTGCTCAGGTAATGAGCCACCACTGTTATTGCTGATCCAATATCCTGCTACCAAAAAGGCAATTCCCACCATCGGGATAACACCCCGATCAACGAGCTGGGTGGTTAAATTAAGCTGCCATTCATTCTCAAGGGGGCTAACACCAGGAGAGGGAATAATCAGGATCAGATAATCCAACAGGGACGATAGGATCATGATCAATCCGACTATCTTAAGTGCTAAACCCGCGAACGAAGAATACATAGTACTACTTTTCATTGAACCTGATTCCGCGACGGATACCCCATCGTCTTACGTTGGGTCCGAAATCGCGCCCACTATGGTTTACAAGCAGGTTTTTAATGGTGAGAAACCCAGGAACCTGCAAAACCTGTTTTAGTCCCAACGATACCACTACTAGCAAAATCTCCACCTTTTAGACGAACCCAGACCTAAGGGTTGGTAGATAATCATCCAGACTAGGGAAGTATCTGGAAGTACATATCAGCTAGCAGCTTATGGTCTATTCAACACTTGCGTTACTAAGGCAAGTCCTTAGCAATCCCCGCCGTCTACACAGTGGGGTAGTGGAATTTTTTACCCTAGAACCGAGTGTACCCCATACGGTATGGGACAATTAGGGTTCATGTATGACTTGCCCATATTAACTCATGGATATTTGAATGATTACCCTAGGGGTCTACTGCAATTATCCAACGAAATGGTCGGCGAGACCAACTTACCTTTTGAGCCGGAGGATCACAGATTGATGAAGAAAATTGTCGAAGTTTTGCCTGATAAAGCCGCGCTGATTGAGCGATCGCGTGATGTTGTCCTCACGAAGATACAGGAGGCAATCCAACGCTCAGGGCGCTGTACGCTGGCTTTAGCGGGGGGCGGTACACCCAAGCCCCTCTATCAAGCCCTAGCTAGCCAGAATCTACCCTGGGATAAACTGCATATCTTTTGGGGTGATGAACGCTATGTTCCAGCCGATCACCCGGATAGCAATCAAGCGATGGCGCGTCAGGCTTGGTTGGATCACGTTGATATCCCAGCCACGAATATTCACCCCATTCCCACAGACGGAGAGTCTCCGGAAGCAGACGCCTCGAAGCATGATACTCAACTGGGGGAGTTCTTTGGTGTAGCCGCCGACGAGTTTCCCCAATTTGATCTGATCTTGTTGGGTATTGGTGACGACGCGCATACGGCATCTTTATTTCCTCATACCCAAGCGCTACAGGTTTGCGATCGCCGGATTACTGTGGGCAATAAAGACGGTCAACCTCGGATTACTTTTACTGTACCGTTAATTAACCAAGCCCATTGTGTAATGTTTCTGGTGGCGGGGGCGGGCAAGCAACCAGCGTTGGCTCAAATCTTCGCGGCTGAGGCTGATCCTTTGACCTATCCGGCGCGATTCATTCAGCCTCAAGGCGAATTGTGGTGGCTTTTAGATCAGCAAGCTGGTCAAGCGGTGAAAGACTAATGCTCATTTCTACGACAGAGAATCCGTGAGCCTGATGTAACAAGTTATTAAGGTAGAACGGTTAACTGTGTTTTGATGAAGGAGGAAGGCTCATGCTGACTCGAAGGATTTCGGCGGTTTTGTCCTCAGTCGAGACGTTGCATGCAACGTCTCTACGTGAAACCGCTTTTGTTGGTAATTTTGAATGCGTGAATATTGAATAGCTTATGATTGTTTGCCCTAACTGCAATCACCAAAATCCAGATGGTGCGACTCAATGCGAAGCCTGCTATACACCTTTACCGGCAAGCATGAGTTGTCCCAACTGTGGTACAACAGTTCAAACAGACGCTAGCTTCTGCGGTCAATGTGGTTTTAACCTGAAAGCCAGTGGCTCAACGGGAAGCCCAGATACACCAGCTCCAGTGTCGGTTCCCGATGTACCCGATTTAGACCCCCCTGACCCTCTAATTGAACCCGAACCTCTTTCAATGAGTTCCCCATCACCCATCCCTGACCCGCAACCCGATCCCCCTTCTGAGCTACCCGTTACCCAGGTTGGGCAATCCGGAACGACAACAGAAGAAGAAGAAAAGCCAGCCCCACCGGAGCCGGAAACAGCACCCCCTCCGCCCCCTGTAGCCACACCAACGCCAGGTAGTGTCACACAGTTACAGGTGCAGTCCGTTTATCTGCTGCATCTACAAACCCAAACCAAAATGGAACTCCCCTCCCATCTCAGTGTGATTCATATCGGTAAACCCAACGATCAGATTCCCCCGGATATTGATGTGTCTGGCTTTCCGAATTCTGAGATTGTTTCGCGAGTTCATGCAGATATTCGCGTCGAGGGAGATACCTACTATCTTGAAGATGTGGGCAGCGCCAATGGAACATACATCAACCATACCCCGTTACCGAAAGGGGATCGCCATCGCTTACGCAAAGGCGATCGCATTAGCCTCGGCAAAGGGGACATGGTAACGTTTTTGTTCCAAGTGTCCTGAGTCGCTTGCCTATGTACTGAAGCTGAGGGGGGTTAATCATAGAAGCCTGATTTACAGGTAAATTCTATAATGTTTCCGGAAAAATCTTTTACCGTGTTGACTCCTGACCATTGACAAATAGTTAGGGTTGATCGATGGTATCCCTCAAGGACAACCTGTTCTAGACTCATGGGACACTCTAGAAGTATTCAGTCAGTCGAAAGGACCCACGTTTTTGAATGATGTAACACCGGTGATTACTCTGACCCTGCTGCATCCTCTCCAGTCTGTACCTGTTCAAAGTTGGCCGTTTAAATCGGAATCGGTGATTCGGATTGGGCGGTCTACGGATAATGATGTCATTTTATACAGCGCCGTCGTTTCACGTCACCATGTTGAACTTCGGCGGAATGGTTCAGGTTGGCGAATTATCAGCTTAGGTGCTAACGGAACCTATATCGATGGAAAACGCATTACCCAGACGGCGGTTGTGGATGGGATGATTATCCGTCTAGCTAGTTCGGGACCGAAAATTCAGATTCATCTGCATGACGACATCCGTCCTGTAGAATCATCAACTCATGCCAAAAAGCGCACGTCTTCTGGTAAGGGTATGCTCGATCAATCTAAAGAAACCCTGGTTGATGCTGAACATCAGCCAACCCAACAAGAATAGTGATCTAAGTAGGGCTTGCTGCACAAAGCCAAAACCATTAACAATGAATACTTTGAGCTTTATTGACAGAGGGTTTGATTCAAGAAAATCGGGTAGCATCCTTCATAAGTATGGCATCACCTTGCTCAAGACAAATGTACCCTTGCTCCCCCAGCTTCCCCAGCTCCCCCAGCTTCCCCAGCTCCCGGAGTGGAGGTTTGCCCTAAAGTTTTTTAACCAGATCTAGCAGATGCTGAGGCTCTAAGGTTAAAGTAAGAGAAAATTTATGGTGAATACGAGTCAGCTAAATTGCTAGAGTCTTTTAACCTTTTCATAACCTATTGTGATCGATTTCTGACTAGGATGAACTGACATGACTTCTCCCAATAATCAAGACCGGGAGCTTCAGCGCCGGGAACACGACCTGATCCAACGAGAGCGAGAACTCCGACTACGCGAACTCGAAGCGGAAATTAATCAACCTCCTCTCTACCAAACCGTTAAGCATGAGCAACCAGAAGGAAAGCTGCAACGGTGGGGGAGAAAGCTAGTGATGTTCGGTAAGTTCTTAGCCTTTGTCGTGGCGGCTGTTCTGGTTGTACGGGTGAGTGCTGCGATCGCGACGATTATGATTATCGGCGTTATTGGCTTTATTGGCTATAAGATTTTCCTCGAAGGCGATAAGAAGTCTTAGGGAACAGGGAACAGGGAACAGGGAACAGGGAACAGGGAACAGGGAATTTAACTCTTGCATTTGATCGGGGCGGGTTTAGTTAAGTTAGAGGTTTTCTCCTGAACGTTATCGGTCAAACCCGCCCCTACACACTCAAACCTGCCTTCATCTCACCCAAAGCGTGAATCAGAAAAAACTATGAGCTATACCGTGGATAATACCAGCTTCCTCAGGGATTTGGAGCGAGTGGTGAGAGTGCGCCATCAAGCGGCGACGCATCTGAGTCAAATTGCCAAACGGCTAAATCAAGCCGAATTAGACGCTGAAGAAACCTCCGGGAAATTGAGTCTAGAACGGGAAAGCGAAGATATCCAGATTGCCAGTGACAATTTGCAGAAGGGTTTATTTCGGCTGCTGGTATTGGGAGACTTGAAACGAGGTAAGAGTACGTTCCTCAATGCCTTAATTGGTGAGAACCTATTGCCAGCCGATGTGAATCCTTGTACAGCGCTGCTGACAGTTTTGCGCTACGGAACTCAAAAAAAAGTCACGGTTTACTTTAAAGGGGATAAACCGCCAGAATCCCTCGATTTTGCCAGTTTTAAGCAAAACTATACCATCGATCCTGCCGAAGCCAAACGCCTTGAGGCTGAGAAAAGTTCGGCATTTCCCGACGTTGACTATGCCGTTGTCGAATACCCCTTACCCCTCTTAGAAAAAGGGATTGAAATTGTTGATAGTCCGGGGCTTAACGATACCGAATCCCGGAATGAATTATCACTCAACTATATCCATAACTGTCACGCAATTTTGTTTGTATTCAGGGCGATGCAGCCTTGTACCCTGGAAGAACGCCGCTATTTAGAAAATTACATTAAAGGGCGCGGATTAACAGTTTTCTTTCTAATTAACGCTTGGGATGAAATCGGTAAAGGATTGATTGATCCGGATGATCCCGATGAACTTGAAGAAGCACAAAATCGGTTACGCACGGTATTCCAAACCTATCTAACTGATTACTGTCAAAAAGATGGACAGAATCGCTATGATGAGCGAGTGTTTGAGATTTCCTCTCTGGAAGCCTTGCGGCGGCGGGTAAAAGATTCAGAAGCTTCCCTAGAAGGAACAGGATTACCAGCATTTTTAGGGGCGCTGAATACCTTTTTGACCCAAGAACGCGCCGTGGCACAATTACGCCAAGCGAGAACGTTGGCGCGTCAAGTTTATAGCCGCACTCACGAAGCGATTGAACGGCGAATTCCCTTACTCGACCAAGATATTCAGGAATTAAAACAACGGATTCAGGGGGTTGAACCGGAGTTTGATCAATTGACCCAAATCCGCGATCAATTCCAGGATGAAATTCGGACGATGCGGGATACAAAAGTTAAAGCGGTGGCGGATTCGTTTCGCACTTATGTGCTGAATTTAGAAAAGACATTTGAATCTGATTTCTTACGCTATCAGCCGACAATTGACTTTCTGGAGTTCTTGCAAACGGAGAGACGGGAGGCGTTTAATGCGGCATTAAAGCAAGCGTTTGAACAGTATATTCAGGATAAATTAGCTGAGTGGGAACGCACGGCGGAGGAGTATTTACAAGAGGGGTTTTCCCAACTTGCCCAAAGTGCCGCTAACTACGGTGCAACCTATAATCAGATTGTTGATTCCATGACTGAGAAGTTAATTGGACAAACCATACCGTCAGGCGTTCGGGTTGATGCAGGGGAAGAGTCACCCACTTGGGCAAAATGGGCGATGGGGTTTTTCTCCTTAGCATCGGGAAATGTGGCGGGTGTGGCGTTAGCTGCTGCTGGGTTTACTTGGCAAAATATCCTGGTTAATTGGTTAGCGGTAATTGGGATTAGCAGCTTTTTATTAATTTTTACGGGGTTAACGTTTTGGAATCCCATTGGATTAGCGTTGATGGGTTTGGGTGTGGGCGCACTGCAAGCCGAACAAGCCCGCCAAGAAGTGATTAAAGCGACGAAAAAAGAGTTTGTTAAATATTTACCGCAACTCAGCCAGGAACAACAAGAACCGATTCGTCAAGCGGTGAAAGATTCTTTTGATAGTTACGAAAAGGAAGTAATTCAGCGGATTAATGATGATATTAAATCCCGTCAAGCCGAGTTAGATAACTTGCTGGAGCAAAAAGAATCTCGTGAGATTAATCGGCAAACTGAGTTGAAACGGTTGAGAGGTTTAGATGCTGATATTTTAGCGGAATGTCGGCAGGTTGAATCTGTGTATGAGGAGTTATTATCGTTACCCGGTTAAACGGAAAGGATTTGTCGGATGGGTATTGTCTTTATCGGTTGTAGGGGCGGGTTTTACCGATAACGTTTTGCAAAAAATCGATAACTTGACTAAACCCGCCCTTCTATTAAACAACTTGGAATGAATATAGTTACGGGATAAACAAACAATGAGTTACAAAATAGAAACAGACAGTTTCCTGAATAATTTAGAGCGAGTTGCCAGAGTGCGATCGCAAGTCGCCACCAGCCTGGGTGAAATCGCCCAAACCCTGGAACAAGGGGAAACCATGGGCAAGGATACCTCTGGCGGTTTGGGGTTGGAACGGGATATTGATGATTTAAGCAGAGCCAGTAAAAATTTACAACAAGGTGTATTCAGATTACTGGTGTTGGGGGATATGAAACGGGGCAAAAGTACGTTTCTGAATGCCTTGATTGGCGAGAACTTATTACCCTCCGATGTGAATCCCTGTACCGCCTTATTAACCGTGTTGCGGTACGGATCTGAAAAAAAAGTCACCGTTCATTTTAACGATGGCACACCACCCGAAGATATTGACTTTAAAAGTTTTAAGCGCCGCTACACGATTGACCCCGCCGAAGCCAAACAACTGGAACAACAGAAGAAACAGGCATTCCCCAATGTTGATTATGCTGTCGTGGACTATCCCTTACCGCTATTACAAAAAGGTATAGAAATTGTCGATAGCCCTGGACTTAATGATACTGAAGCCCGGAACGAGTTATCTCTGGGATATATCAATAATTGCCATGCAATTTTATTTGTACTGCGGGCAACTCAACCTTGTACCTTGGCTGAACGCCGTTATTTAGAAAATTACATTAAGAATCGAGGATTATCAGTTTTCTTTTTAATTAATGCTTGGGATCAGATTCGCGAAAGTTTGATTGATCCGGATGATATCGAAGAATTAGAAGAATCGGAAGATAAAGTGCGGCGTGTATTTCGAGCTAACTTAGCCGATTACTGTCAAGTTGATGGGCATGATATTTATGATGAACGAGTATTTGAGATTTCCGCGATTAAAGCGCTGCGGTTACGAGTCAAGCAGCCACAAGCCTCTCTGGAAGGAACCGGATTTCCAGAGTTTCTGGGCGCATTAAGTACATTCTTAACCAATGAACGCGCCGTGGCTGAATTTCGCCAAGCCAGAACCTTGGCGCGTCAAGGGTATAGTCATGTTCGGGAAGCGATTGAACGGCGAATTCCGTTGCTGGAACAGGATGTTCAGGAGTTAAAAGAACGGATTAATTCCGTAGAACCCGAATTCAAGAAACTGAATGACATCTGTCAGCAGTTCCAAGATGAAATCAAATCGGTACGGGATAGTAAGGCAAAGGCGGTGGCTGATTCCTTCCGCACATACACTTTAAATTTGGGAAATACGTTTGAAGCTGATTTCATGCAGTATCAGCCCGATTTGCGATTTATGGATTTTTTGAACAAAGGGAGACGCGAAGCCTTTGAAGCTGGATTGCAACAGGCATTTGAGCGGTATGTGAATGATAAATTATCCGCTTGGAGTTTGATGGCTGAAAAAGAGATGGATAGTGCGTTTTTGCAGTTATCGAAAAGTGCCGCTAATTACGGCGCATCCTATACCCAAGTTACAGATAAAATTACCGAAAAATTAACCGGACAACGTATATCTCCAGTAATTGGAACAACCCCAGACGATAAGGCTCCCGCTTGGGCAAAATGGGCGGCGGGACTCTTTTCATTAGCCAGGGGCAATATTGCTGGGGTGGCTATGGCGGGAGCCGGGTTTGATTGGAAAAATATCGCCCTTAATTTTATTACTGTCATGGGTGTTGGGGCAATAATTACAGCGGTATCTGGAACGGTTTTAGGACCCGTAGGACTTGGATTACTTGGTTTAGGCGTTGGGGTGGTGCAAGCGGATCAAGCGCGGAAAGAGTTGGTGAAAGCGGCGAAGAAAGAGTTGGTGAAATATTTGCCTCAAGTTGCACGAGAACAATGGCAACCGATTCACGATGCGGTGAAAGAATGCTTTGATGTTTATGAGCGAGAAGTGACGGAACGGATGAATGATGATATTAATGCTCGCCAGTCAGAGTTGGATAATTTAATCGCTCAAAAAGAGTCCCATGAGATTAATCAAGGGACGGAATTAGAGCGGTTGAAGAAATTAGAGACAGATGTGTCATCGGAAGTGGAACGGATTGAGGCGGCGTATCAGACTTTGTTGGTAGAAGCGAGTTGAAGAATGAAATATTGTTCACAACCTTCGAGGAAGGTGTGTAGGGGCGGGTTTCACTACTATCGTTTTTTACCGCACCCCTAAGTGACTAAACCCGCCCCGACTAAGTTTTAAGTAACCCAAAAATTGCCCTATCCCTCGGTTCCCTAACCAATGACAAATCACCAATCACCAATCACCAATGGAAAATATGAGAAATTGGCCCCCTTTTATTCCTTACCCCACTGCATGGCTAAGTGCCGTTCTTTTAATTCTGCTCTTTCGGGGAATTTCGGTGATTATCCGGATTATCCTCTCAATCTTACAACTGGGTGATTCTCTGATGGTGATTGCCCCGAAGTGGCGATTCTTGTTATATTTTGTTACGTTACTCTCACCAATAGTAATTATCGCCGTTACTCATCACTGGCTGCACATCGTTCTTGACCGATTTTTCCCAAATACGCGATCGCAGGAAATGGCTGAAGTGACGGGAATTGTTCCCACACTGATGAGTTGGTGGGAAGGCTTCTATGGGTGGATGGCGATTACACTGGCATTTGTGGTGAGTCAAATGATTCAGATTATCTTCCTCCCTCAGATGGGTTCTTTGTATGATACGTTGGCGTGGTGGGATGAATTGAGGGATTTATTTACCTTACCCACCTTGTATCGGTTGGTGACGGTGGCGTATCTGTATCAGTTGGAGTATCTGGTGCGCCAGCATTTGATTGCTGTGGGAGCAAGTCAAGGGAATGAGTCGCCTCAGCCCTAAAGCGTTGGCTGGCTTAATCATCGTTAGGGCTTGCTGCACAAGACCGAAACCCTTGGCTACCAAAGCTTTGAGTAGCATGAACATTGGCTCATCTTCAAAGAAAAAGGATAAAACCCTTTCATACCTTTGCACCATTATCAGGGAAAATGTATCATTGCTTCCCC
>NZ_JAVJTO010000140.1:0-29283 GCF_040220235.1 Coleofasciculus sp. B1-GNL1-01 | reverse complement strand
GAGGTAAAATTTGGTGCTGTTGTCGGCGAAAATTCCAGGATGCAAGACGGTTATAGTGTAAAAACCTTGCACTTGTTGGGTCGAAAAATGGCTGGAAACCCAAATCTTGTCTACCTTACACGCTTATGCAGCAAGCCCTAAGTAAAGGTGCGTTAGCGTAGCGTAACGCACCCTACTATTGGGGGCGAGATTGTTACCGTTAAATCGGGCGTAAGGTGTAATCCATCAAAATTCAATACCGGGTTGCGCCTTAACATTTTGCTCCCGCAGCGGATGCTTCACCAGTGTCATTTCGGTGACTAAATCTGCCTGTTCAATTAATGGTTTCGGTGCGCCTCGTCCGGTTAAAATAACGTGAGACATGGCGGGCTTTTCTGCTAACCCTGCCAATACTTGCTCAACATTTAAATATCCCAGTTTTAACGCCACATTCACTTCATCCAATAGCACTAAGCGAAACTCTGGGTTGCGGATAAACTCCAGCGCCTTTTCCCAGGCGGCTTCGGCTTTGCTGATATCTCGTTCCCGATCTTGTGTTTCCCAGGTAAACCCCTCACCCATCGCATGAAATTCCAACTGAGGTATCTCCCCATTGGCGGCGACTGTCCACGGCGCAAACGCCGCCTTCTCTGCGGGTTCCCAGGCGCCCTTGATGAACTGGACGATCGCCACCCGATACCCATGACCGAGCGATCGCAAAACCATCCCTAGGGCGGCTGTTGTCTTCCCCTTGCCATTCCCCGTGTTTACAATAATTAACCCTTTCTCCCTTGACGCTTGCGCCAGACGTTGTTCCTGAACCTGCTTGCGTCGCTGCATTTTCTGGCGGTACTGTTCTGAGGTTAACCCAGAAGTGTTCTCAGATTGCTCAAATTCGCTGGATTCCCTGTGGGAACTGGTTTTCATCGCCAATTACTCAAGACTTATGACAAAGAATTTATAACTAACTGTAACAGTTCTTGACAAAGTGACAAAATAAAGCGGAACGGAATGATAGCATTCCCTAAATGCCCTATTTTCTTATACACGATTGAGAGAGACAGTTATGGCAGAAGAAGAAAACATGCAGGAACATGAACAGGAACAGCCTCCTGAGGCTCCCGCTGCAGCAGGACAGCCTACTCTATCTGGCAAACCTCCCCTCTTTGGCGGTAGCACCGGTGGCTTGCTGACGAAAGCCCAAGTTGAAGAAAAATATGCGATCACTTGGACTAGCTCTAAAAAGCAAGTCTTTGAAATGCCCACGGGTGGTGCAGCGATCATGAATGAAGGGGAAAACCTGCTGTATCTGGCTCGTAAGGAGCAGTGTCTGGCGTTGGGAACCCAGTTGCGGACGCAATATAAACCCAAGATTGAAGACTACAAGATCTACCGGATTTATCCCAGTGGTGAAATCCAGTATCTGCACCCCGCAGATGGAGTCTTCCCCGAGAAAGTCAACGAAGGGCGTCCCTTTGTCGGTAAGATTGACCGCAAGATCGGTAAGAACCCCGAACCTGTTACCCTCAAGTTCAGCGGAAAGGCGACTTACGAAGTCTAATCGCTGACCCGTATTAGGCAACTGAATACTCATTCAGGATAGCGGGTTAACGGGTTACTGACGGGCGCTGCACTGGTTAATCGGTTGCTGGTCTGTTAATTTGTTTGAAGGTTGTTCGTTCATCTCGGTGAACGGTTCAACCTTCAATTTGGTAATAGGGGAAGTGTTGACGGTGTAGGGGCGGGTTTCACTACTATCGTTTATTGCTTCACCCATAAGTAACTAAACCCGCCCTGACCAACCCTTCCTCATCTCCCCCATCTTCCTCATCATTCATCCCTCCCATTGAAGCCTATGATATTACCTGAGTTTTCTCAATTTTGCACCCTGTCTCAACAGGGTAATTTTGTACCCGTTTACCAAGAGTGGGTGGCAGATTTAGAAACTCCGGTGTCGGCTTGGTATAAAGTCTGTGCGGGTCAACCCTATAGTTTTCTCCTGGAATCCGTGGAAGGGGGAGAAAATGTGGGACGCTACAGTTTGTTGGGGTGTGATCCGTTATGGGTGTTAGTTGCACGGGGCGATCGCACGACGCAGACGCACCGCAATGGTACGGTGACGGAGTTTGAGGGGAATCCTTTTGAGGCGTTAACGGATTGCCTTAGCCCCTATCATCCGGTTAAATTGCCCCAATTACCACCCGGAATTGGTGGGTTATTTGGATTTTGGGGGTATGAGTTGATTCGCTGGATTGAACCGCGAGTCCCGGTTTATTCCCCCTCGGATCAGGATTTGCCGGATGGATTGTGGATGCAGGTGGATAACCTGATTATTTTTGATCAGGTGAAGCGCAAAATTTGGGCGATCGCCTACGCGGATTTACGGGAGGCGAATGGGGACTTGGAATCGGCTTATCAGCAAGCCTGCGATCGCGTCAAGACATTAGTCCACAAGCTGCAACTTCCTTTATCCAGTAAAGATACGGTTTTGGAATGGACGCCGCCAGGAACCGCGACACAGCCGTTAAACTATACCAGCAACACCGAAAAGGAACAGTTTTGTGCCAATGTCCAAAAAGCTAAAGACTATATCCGTGCGGGTGATATCTTTCAAGTGGTTCTCTCCCAACGGCTTGCGGCTGACTATCAGGGTGATCCCTTTGCTTTATACCGTTCCCTGCGTCTGATTAATCCCTCGCCGTATATGGCGTATTTTAATTTTGGTGATTGGCAATTAATTGGGTCAAGTCCGGAAGTGATGGTGAAAGCCAGCCGATTAACCAGCGGAAAACTCCAAGCCACCCTGCGTCCCATCGCCGGAACTCGTCGCCGAGGTGAAACACTTCAGGAAGATGAAGCGTTGGCGCAAGATTTACTGCACGATCCCAAAGAAGTTGCCGAACACGTTATGTTGGTGGATCTGG
Organism: Coleofasciculus sp. B1-GNL1-01; assembly: GCF_040220235.1. Taxonomy (NCBI): domain Bacteria; kingdom Bacillati; phylum Cyanobacteriota; class Cyanophyceae; order Coleofasciculales; family Coleofasciculaceae; genus Coleofasciculus; species Coleofasciculus sp. B1-GNL1-01. Next base: position 26,380 of record NZ_JAVJTO010000140.1, on the reverse strand, counting down.
GACGTAATGACTTGGGGCGAGTTTGTACCAGTGGAACGGTAACCGTTGATGAGTTAATGCTTATCGAGCGCTATTCCCATGTCATGCACATTGTTAGTAATGTGGTAGGAGAACTGGCTGACACTAAAACAGCGTGGGAGTTACTCAAAGCCTGCTTTCCCGCCGGAACCGTCAGTGGTGCGCCGAAAATTCGGGCGATGGAAATCATCCACGAATTGGAACCAGAACGGCGGGGTGCTTATTCTGGGGTCTATGGCTGGTATGATTTTGAAGGGCAACTCAATAGCGCGATCGCGATTCGCACTATGGTCGTTCGTCCGCATCCCTCTGGTACACATACAGTATCGGTGCAAGCGGGTGCTGGTTTAGTGGCTGACTCTAACCCAGAAAAAGAATACGAAGAAACCCTGAATAAAGCCAGAGGCTTATTAGAAGCCATTCGTTGTTTAAGTTAACACCAATGGAATCCTATCACCTTTAGATCTCGTGTAGGGGCGACTTCTTGCACAAATTAATAACTAGGGTCTGCTTTAGGGAGTTTTGTGGTGAGGGGAGGGAACAGGGAACAGGGAACAGGGAACAGTTTCAACCCCCTGATGGGGGAAGATTCTGCTTAAGCATCCTCGAAAAATACCAGGATTTCCAGCTTATGGGTTTCTTTCGCCTTGCACCTGATGCACCTTTAATCATGCCCTAACCCTTTATTTGTAAGGGTTTCAGGCTTGTGCAGCAAGCCCTAACTATGTCTACTCAATAGAGGTTACTTTCCGAGGGTAAATCGGCTTATACTAGTGGTTAACTCTCGTTAAGAAGGTCTAGAGCCTACAACTTTAGAGAGAACGAGATAATACAACTTGAGAGAGAAATTTAAGATTAATTTTTGAGTTATAACTATACTAGACTTAGCTGGAAGCGGAATTAGGGGTCTTGCCGATTTGATTGAACAAGCAGATTGTCTGATCAATTCTGACTATTGAAAATTTTTATATCCGGTTAGTTGCCCAAAAAGGTGGAATAAAGAGCAGTGTAGTTTTCATGTAGATGAAAAAATACTTTGAGGTAGATGACATGCAAAATAAACAAGCTGATGATTTTTATTTGAACCAAAATTTAAGCTCCCGGCAAACTATTAATACAGAACAACCATCCCAATATCCATTTTCGACAAATTCACCAAAAGGCAATTCGTCATCTTTTGAGGAAAATGGAGGCTTATTACTGATGCCCCTAAGCCTTATGGTAATGGCTTGGGTGGTCTTAATTTTAGTACGGTCAAATTTATTAAAATCATTCCGGAATCGATTAAAGCCCATCAAAGGATTACATCAGGTTCCTTGTTTAAATTGTAAATATTTTAAAAATGATCCCTATCTGAAGTGTGCTGTAAATCCATGTACGGTATTAACGGAAGAAGCTGCCAATTGTTCTGACTATTCCTCAAAAGATAGCCAATAATTGTCTCAGGGATTACGGGGAAAGCCAGAAGGTTCCAGGGCAGAGGATAGAAGGCTCCACGGAAAAAGAAGTCAACGTCGATCCTCCTTTCTGATAAACTGGCGTTGGAAGTCTGCCGCCAACATACCAATGTCAACGATGTGGACAGAGATAGCTGCCCAGATTAGCCAAGTCACAGGCAAACCCTTTGAAGTCGTAAATCGCCGTTCGGTGAGTGGCGGCTGCATTAATCAGGGTTGTGCGTTAATCGGTGACGATGCTACCTATTTTGTCAAGACTAACCAAGCCTCTCAAGTCAGTATGTTTGAAGCAGAGGCGTTGGGATTAAAGCAAATGCTAGATACCCATACGATTCGAGTTCCGCAACCCATCGTCTATGGTGTCGCTGGAAATTCGGCGTATATTGTCCTAGAGTGGCTGGAATTTGGCAGTGGGAATAGTGAATCCTGGGTAGAAATGGGACGCCAGCTAGCGGCGATGCATCAGGCGACTCTGCCTCAAGGGAAAGACGGGCGATTTGGTTGGAATCAAAACAACACCATTGGTTCTACGCCACAAATTAACGATTGGATGGATGATTGGGCAGAATTCTTTGCCGAACATCGATTAGGATACCAATTCAAACTAGCACGGCGTCGCGGGGGACATTTTCCGGGACAAGATAAATTATTGGCAAAAGTTCCTGAATTGTTGGATCATCAACCCAAACCCTCTTTGATTCACGGGGATTTGTGGGGGGGAAATGCTGCTGTTACTACATCAGGGGAACCTGTACTGTTAGATCCGGCAACTTATGTCGGCGATCGCGAAGCGGATATTGCCATGACAGAATTGTTTGGGGGCTTTCCGGCGGCGTTCTATCGGGGGTATAACCAAGTGTGGCAGTTAGATTCGGGGTATAAGCAGCGCAAAACCTTGTACAACTTGTACCATATCATCAATCACTTCAATCTTTTTGGTGGTGGGTATGGATCGCAAGCCAATCGGATGATTGAGCAAATTATTGGATGAGATTCGGTTAAGTTGACACCAAGGAAGGCTTGCCCCCAATTTAACCGTAAAATCTCACACTCCGGCGACTAATACCAAGTTGCAGTGAAAGAGGTAATCTGTCATGCTGAGTAGAGTCCGGAGCGAAGCGGAGGAACGAAACGAAGCATCTGCGGAACCCTACAATAAGGGAATTTCCACCACAAACTCTGTACCGCATCCGGGTGCGGAGAAGCAATGTAAATTTCCCCCATGTTTGTCTACGACAATTTGATAGCTAATCGATAATCCTAACCCTGTTCCTTCTCCTACAGGTTTTGTGGTAAAAAATGGGTCGAAAATTTGTTCCTTGATGTGTTCAGCAATGCCACAACCATTATCAGCAATGTGGATCAATACAGAATTGCGCTCCGATAATTCAGTCCGAATCCATATCGTCGGCGTAGGAGCATGATCAGGAAAAGAGAGTTCTGTTGATGCTGAACCCTTATTCTTATCCGCTTGTTCATCCCCGGAATTAAGAGCATCAATGGCATTATTCAGCAAATTCATAAAGACTTGATTGAGTTGTCCTGGATAACAGTCTACAGATGGCAACTTGCCATAGTCTTTGACGACTTGGATAGTAGAAGCGTCCGGCTTTAAGCGGTGCTGCAAAATTAACAGCGTATTCTCCATCCCTTGTTCAATATCCATGCATTTGCGTTCAGCTTCATCCAGGCGCGAGAAATTCTTTAGGCTGCTAACTAACGTTTCCAGACGGTTAACCCCGAATTGCATGGAACTAAGAAGTTTGGGCAAATCTTCTCGGAGAAATTCGATATCAATGTCCTCAGTTAAGGTTTCAATTTCTGGTGCAGGTTGGGGATAGTGCTGTTCATAGAGTTGCACTAACTCCAATAAATCTTGAGCATATTGATTGGCATGATCAATATTCCCAGAGATAAACGTAATCGGATTATTAATTTCATGAGCAATTCCTGCTACTAACTGTCCCAAACTCGACATTTTTTCATTTTGAATCAGTTTAAGTTGAGTCTGTTTAAGTTCACGCAGAGTTTTTTCAAGCTGGGTGGCTTTTTCCTTCAAGTTTGTTTCCGACTCTCGCAAGGCGGCTTCAGCGGCTTGGCGTTCCTTGAGTTCAGCCGAGACTTGCTCAAACAATGCCGCTTGCTGAATTGCCATGCTTAACTGAATACTAAGTTTTCGCACACATTCAATTTCCTGTTGCTGCCATTGTCGCACTTCCGAACAGTGATGGGCAACCAGTAATCCCCAGAGCTTTTTACCTTGTAGAATAGGGGCGACTAAGCTAGCCTGAACCTGAAGATTTTCAAGTAATTCAATGTGACAGGGGCTTAAATTGGCGTTGTAGATATCGTCAATAACTCGAATATAACCGTCTTGATAGAGAAGCGATGTCACGTCAGGATTCTTAAAAAAATTGTCCTCAATGGTTGTGCCAACAATTCTCATCCACCCACCGCCAACTGACTCCACATCAACGGTTCCTGCCCAATCTGGGTCAAACCGATAAATCAGAGTGCGATCGCACTTTATAAATTTTCGCACTTCTGCGACGGCTGTATTCAGGACTTCATTCAGATTCAAGGATTGGTTAATTCGCTGATTTATACAGCTCAAAAGCCGTTCTTGCTTGGCTTGTTGCTTTAATTGCTGTTCAGTTCGTTTGTTTTGGGTAATGTCACGGAATGACCAAATTCTGCCGTAGCACGTTCCTGTAGCCGATAAAGCTGGCGTGGAATAAAGCTCGAAAATTCGTCCATCAGTTAGCTGAATTTCATCCTTATGAGTTAGTGGCGGATGCTGTTCCAGATATTCGACTTTACTAAACACTTTTAGCGGTTCAGCAATTAAGGGCAACACACATTCTAAAAATTCCTCTTTATCGGAGGATTTCATCATGTCATCAGGAACCTGCCACATTTGGCAAAAGCGAGAATTGTGATTAATGATTTGACCATTGGGAGCAATGACAATGACACCATCCGGATCAGCTTCTTGTTGCGCCTTTAATAAAGCATGATTGCGCTGAAGTTCCTCTTGGGCTTGCTTTTGAGATGTAATATCAGTCTGAACGCCAACAAAATAGATCACGCGCCCCTTGGCGTCTCGAATCGGTGAGATCGCTAGCTCATTCCAAAAGGGTGTCCCATCTTTGCGATAATTCTTAAGGACTACCTTCACCTCTTGCTCAGTTCGTAGAGCCTGACGGATTTGCTCAACCACCTGCGGATCAGTATCGACTCCTTGCAGGAAGCGGCAATTGCGTCCAACCACCTCTTGACGGGAATAGCCAGTAATTCTCTCAAAAGCGGGATTGCAATAGACAATTGGCAAATCCGGTTGGCAAGCATCGCTGAGGACAATGCCACAGCTTGCTGCACCGAGGATACGCTCATCTAAGCAAAGTGGTTCCACAGACAATTTATCCGGGGTACGGGTATCGAAAAGGCGACTTGTTGAGGGCTGATAGAGGTGGGAAATCATGGCAGTAAGTCAGCAACGTGTAATATATGCAGGGGTCGAGGCGTATTCTCCTTAATTTAAAAACGCCTCACAATAGATTCAATACACCCAAAGGATGAATTTACAGAACTTTACAGATTATTTAATATAAAGATTCGGTAACAACACCCTGTTTTATCCGGACAAGAGTCAGTAGAGAAAGCCTGCACCCTATATGGTTACTGTCTGGAGGGAGATTTAGACTAGAATGCTAGAGCAAAAGGTGTGATCGTTGAAATGACTGCTCCAACCTTACCATCTAAAAAATTTCTCCAACCCATTGATCGTCTGGCTTTGATAATCATGGTAGTGTTAAGTCTGTTTATTGGCATCGTGCTATTGACAGGCGATACCACTCGACCTAGAGTTAGGGATTTCAGTTGGCAGGACAAATACGTCAGTGCAGAGGATACGGCGTTTATTCTAACCTTTAGCCGTCCGATGAACCACGCCAGCGTAGAAGCGAATCTCAAAATCACGCCAGTTTTGCCAGAGGGTGAGGTGAGTCCCTCAGAGATACCGCCAATCGAGGGCAAGATTAGCTGGGCGGGGCGAAAAATGGCGTATACGTTGCTTTCGCCGATTCCCTATGGTAATGACTATCAGGTTCAGCTTCAGGGGGCAAAGGAGAAAATACCAGGAGTTGAAGAAGAAGGTACCGTCATGGAACCGTTTCAGGCAACCTTTCACAGTCGCGATCGCGCGTTTGCTTACATTGGCGTTGAAGGGGAAGAACAAGGGCGGTTAATTCTCTATAATCTCACCCAACAGCAAAAAACGCTGCTGACACCTGCTGATCTGGTGGTACTGGACTTTCAGCCCTATCCGGGGAGCGATCGCATTTTATTTTCCGCTAATGATCGCCAAAATCAGGCAAAGGGGTTACTCACGGCACAACTGTACACCGTAACCACAGGACTATCGTTTCCCTCGCCAAATCAGCGTTCTCCGGCTCAGCAAACCCCTGGTAAGCTGGATTTGGTATTAGATAGCGAAAACTATCAAAATCTGCAATTTGACTTATCCAGAGACGGACAAATCATTGTGGTACAGCGAGTGAATCGAGAAGATCCTGCTGACTTTGGTCTGTGGATGATCCCCGCTGATGGCGAACCCCAACCCTTAGAGAATCAGCCCGGTGGGGAATTTGTAATTGCCCCAGATAGTGCCTCATTAGCCGTAGCCCAAGGACAAGGGGTGGCGATTCTGCCCTTAAACGCCGACGCCGAACCCCTAGACTTTCTGCCCAAATTTGGTCAAGTTCTCAGCTTTGCCAGCGATGGTGCAGCAGCGACAATGGTGAAATTTAACACCGACTACACGCGATCGCTGTTTTTGGTCAATAATCAGGGAACTGAGGAAGAACTCCTCCGCACAACCGGTTCGATTGTCAACTGTGAGTTCGCCCCCAGTCAGGAAACCCTCTATTGTCTCCTGACGCAACTGATTCAAGGGGAAGAGTATCGCGAGGAACCCTTTATCGCCGCCGTTAATCTCGACACTGAACCCGATAGTGAGGAGAGTCCAATACAACCCTTAGTCGTTCTGCCAGAACAGCGTGATATTCAACTGAGTTTATCCCCAGATGGTTTAGCCTTATTATTCGATCAGGTAGCCACCCGACCCGCCTCAGCCATTGACAGTTTAAGGAACGACGAAGGACAAGCGATCGCCACCGGGCGTCTTTGGCTATTGCCCTTAGATGAATCTATAACCTCAGAAACACCCGTACAACTCCAACCTGAGCCATTATTACCAGGATTCCTCCCCCACTGGCTACCCTGATTAGGGTGTCGGGTGTCGGGAAAAATTGAACCCCAATCCGCGATCGCCAATTGAGGGAGATGAGAAACCTGTAGGGGCGGGTTTCACTACTATCATTTGTGGTCACCCGAATGTAACTAAACCCGCCCCGACCTAGCCGTTAAATTACCACAAATGCCAAATGACAAATGACCAATGACCAATGACCAATGACCAATGACAAATGACCAACTTTAACTTAACCACGCCGGATGAGATAGCAACGTGGCAATAACCCGGACACCGCGTAGCTGATTAGAAAGCGGCAGATGACCTTTCGGGGCGCTGAGATCCCAGGTAAACTCATTGGGGTATCGAGTCCAGCTATTCCCGGACTTCCAGCCAATTTTGGGCCACAGTTTTTCCCAGTTTTTGCCCACAGCAAGCCAAAGTTCCCGCTGCACAGAAAATCCAAATTTACCTTGAGAGTGAATCACCCACAGGGTATTAATTGTCTGTAAATCGGGAATCGGGAACTTCTCCACTTCGGAAAAGTACAACCATTTGCGCTGTAGAGCAGCAGACCCAGCCAAATCACAAAGTTTCTCTAATGTCAACCTATCCGCTGCCTGAAACTCTTGCTCGGCAAGTAACTGTTGTAGAGGAGCGTAGTCAATATCCCGTTCAGACAATAGGGGAACAATTCCTGTCGGAAAATGGCTTTGTAGGAACTCCTCTGTTTTGGCAGTCTTTGCCTGATAAAGGGCTTGGTATGCCAGACCGGAACTGAGACTGGGAGGGGTTGAGGATTGCGCTTGCAGAAAGTCCATCAAAACATCTAAACCAGCATCCCCCTGATTCACCAGTTCGGGAATGAGCTGAAGTTGTTTTTTCTCAGAACTCGACCCAAGTTGGCTACTCAACTCGGCAAGCTGATTAGAGGTTTCGGGTACGGAGGCAGTCGTTTGGTCTATCATGAAGCGACGTGTTTGAAGTTGCGGCAACTAATCCTATTGTCGAGGCAAAGTGGCTCGCTTGAACGCCTGAAACTGTAAAATTGAAAAAATTACTTGAGAACGTTGGTCTAGAAACCGCTCCCCAATCTTCCCCAGCTTCCCCAGATTCCCCAGCTTCCCCAACTCCCTCATCTCCCCCATCTCCCTCATCTCCCCCGCCTTCCTACCCATTGCTCGGAGGTTGATAACCATTTTCATAGGCAAAACGAATAAGCTGAGCGCGGTTCCCCAGCTTTAACTTATTAAGAATACTACTTAGGTGGGTTTGAACAGTACGTGGACTAATAAACAAGCGATTGCTGATTTGCTTATTCGTCAATCCTTGAATTACTTCCCAAAACACTCGTTCTTCTGCAGGTGTCAACGGTAAAGGCGTAGGGGTGACAGTTTCTTCTTCCTGGGGAGCTGAAACCTCGGTCGCTTGAGCGGTTTTGGCTTGGTTCGCTAACTCCGTGACAGCGGAACTGGCATTAAGCTGCATCAACTGAACAATCAGAGCATGGATACGACGGGTTCTCTCAAGCTGAGCCTCAATTTTAGCCGCCAATTCTCTAGGATTAACCGGCTTAATCAGATAATCATCCGCGCCGATGGAGTGACCGTGAATCCGGTCTTCTAGTTCTCCTTTGCCAGATAGAAAAATAAAAGGCATCAGTTGACCAGAGGGAGTCGCCCTCAGACGACGGCAAAATTCAATTCCATCCATCTCGGGCATCATCACATCAGACACCACCAAGTCGGGTGGATTTTTGACACAAGCCTCCAAAGCTTCTGCCCCAGAACTCACCTGTTCAACCTGATATCCTATATTTTCCAGGGCGCGTGTCAAAGTAATGCGTAATGTTCTATCATCATCAACCACTAAAATTTTTTTCATCGTTGGTCATCAGTCATGGGTCAAAAGGTTGAAGGTTAAGGTGGTGAGACGCTTCCCTCAGAACGTCCTTCCTTGGGCAAGAAGCGTCCAGGCAGGAGCAGGAATCAGGAGCAAAAAAATCAGTGTTGGTATTAGCCTAGCGACTTCAGTAGCGTATTGCCACAACCCTTGAGCAGAAGCCAGCCGGAGGACAGATGAACCAACCATCTGTTATCGGCTATCCTATCCTACTGTCGGGTTGACGCCGAGCGACGCTCTATCGAGTGACAGACTGTACCACGATAGCCAACAGAGATGCTTTATTCCAGCATAATAGTTGAGTTCAGCGAGTGTCTAAACGCTAGACTATCGAGTCCAAGCTTGTAGCTATACCCCTAAAGAACGGCGACGCCATGTAGAGGTAGCCGTCGTTCTGCAAGATCTCAATAGCATGGTACGTAGAGGAATAAAAGAGAAATCCTAGCCTATTTTTTGTAGTATTGGATACTTTTTTTGGAGATACCTCCGTCCTGCATCAGTTTGGTCAGCGACTGAAGCTGTGCCTTTTATAAGGGGTAATGGGTAATGGGTAACTCATGAAACGTCTGTTATATTTGTTACCAATTCTTTGCTATTTTTGTCCTCATTCGACAGCAATCTGCAAAAAAACTTAATAAAGTTCCCAGTCGCCAAGAGATCTGGTAACTTTTTCGGAGCATCAATAATTGTGATGCTGATTTTAACCTTAGCCAAAGAGTTTTATGTACGAAAAAATCACACCTCCAGATACAGGGTCTCGCATTACCTTCGAGGATGGAAAACCCATCGTTCCTGATGATCCGATTATTCCCTTCATTCGAGGAGATGGTACAGGGGTTGATATTTGGCCCGCCACCCAAAAGGTCATTGATGCGGCGGTGCAAACGGCGTATGGTGGGAAGCGGAACATTACCTGGTTTAAAATTTATGCTGGGGATGAAGCCTGCGACAAGTACGGCACGTATCAATATTTACCGGAAGACACCTTAACCGCGATTAAAGAATACGGCGTTGCGATTAAGGGACCCTTAACCACACCAATCGGTGGAGGTATTCGTTCGCTCAACGTCGCCCTGCGTCAAATTAATGACCTCTATGCCTGCGTGCGTCCCTGCAAATACTACTCAGGGACACCCTCGCCCCACAAACAACCCGAGAAACTAGATTTGATTATCTACCGGGAAAACACAGAAGACATCTACCTGGGAATTGAGTGGCGTCAGGGAACCGAAATTGCCGACAAACTGATTTCGATGCTCAATCAGGATTTGATTCCAGCAACACCCGAACATGGCACAAAACAGATTCGCCTTGACTCAGGGATTGGGATTAAACCTATCAGTAAAACCGGTACTCAACGCCTGGTTCGTCGCGCCATTGAACGTGCCTTAAGCTTACCTAAAGCCAAGCAAATGGTTACCTTGGTGCATAAGGGTAATATTATGAAATACACCGAAGGTGCATTTCGAGACTGGGGGTATGAACTCGCGACCACAGAATTCCGGGCGCAATGCGTTACCGAACGCGAATCGTGGATTCTCAGCAATAAAGAACATAAGCCGGATATCAGCCTCGAAGACAATGCCCGTAAGGTTGAACCCGGTTACGATGCTTTGACACCGGAAAAGCGGGCTGAAGCGACAGCAGAAGTCGAAAGTGTTCTCAATGCCATCTGGGACACCCACGGCAATGGTCAGTGGAAAGAAAAAGTCATGGTCAATGACCGGATTGCGGACAGTATTTTCCAACAAATCCAAACTCGCCCGGATGAATACTCGATTCTGGCAACGATGAACCTGAATGGGGATTATCTGTCCGACGCAGCGGCTGCCCTAGTGGGGGGTTTAGGCATGGGACCCGGTGCCAATATTGGTGACACCTGTGCCATTTTTGAAGCCACCCACGGCACAGCACCCAAGCACGCGGGTTTAGACCGAATTAACCCCGGTTCACTCATCCTATCTGCGGTGATGATGTTGGAATATATGGGCTGGCAAGAAGCGGCTGATTTAATTACACGGGGAATTGGTGGTGCTATTTCTAATCGGGAAGTAACTTATGACTTAGCCCGCATGATGACGCCACGGGTGGAGTCACCGTTGAAGTGTTCTGAATTTGCGGACGCAATTATTAAACACTTCTAACTCTATCAGGCAGGGCACGATGGTATCGTGCCCCTACCCAATCAATTATCTCATTGTGGTAGGGGCATGGCATTGCCGTGCCCTATTATCACCATCGTAGTCTTGAGATTGGGGGCAGGGCGGGTTTCATTGTCCAATTTGAGATCGGTCTCCTAATTTAATTCCTAAACCCGCCCCTACATGTTTGGGATGTACATTTAGAAGCTGCGATCGCCCTGGAAAACAGGGTAGGTTTTATTATCTGGTTTCCGGTTCATCTATCCATCTAATATCGTGGCAAACAATCTAACCTAGGGGCGGGTAATGGAACAAAATTAACGGATAAACCAATAACCTTCTCTCCCTAACGGGGAGCATTTAATTGTGAACGGTTTAGCTGACTCGGTTGTAACCCTGGTGTAATTGGTGTCGGATTATTTCCGGCGCTAGGAATGCTATTCGATGGAGTCGAATATTGTCCAACATTAGCGGAGTTAGCAGGTGCAGTTGGCATCACCGGAGAGGAGGTGACACCCGTTGCTGGGACTGGAGGGGCAGGAACTAAGGGATACATGGGCTGTCCAGCACCGTTGTAAACCGATGCATTCGGTGTCACCCCTGTTGGATAGGTGGGCTGTCCGGCACCATTGTAACCAGAGACCGTCGGTACAGAAGCCGGAGGGTAGCTAGGCTGTATCATCCCACGGTTGGTTGTCGTCCTTGGTGTCGTTCGTGCTGGAACTCGGGTTTGTTCACTCGTCCTAGAGGTTGGCACGGTTTGACTTGGACTTGTATCAGAACGTTGAGTCAGTTGCTCAGAATTTTGATTGCTCGTTTGAGACGCCTCAGTTCCTGACACCTCAGTCAATTCTTGGAAAGCATTCGCAGAAGTCGTTTCTGAGTTTGACGACGAAGGCTCCGAACTTAACATATTCGGGTCAGGAAAGAGTCCCTTCCCCGATAAAATATCCCCCATGAGAAAGTCTCGTGAGGCTTTGGCGAAGGGATTGCTGGAGCTTGGTTTTGACTCAGCAGCGCTATTTAGGATTGAGGGAGTAGAGGTTGACGGCGGTTTGGATGCCGATGCGGTCAAGGAATTTTTTTTGTCTCCGGGCTTCTGGTTCGGTAGATTAGCCAATGCTAAAGCATTCTGTTGGTCAAATTCCTCGATCAGGACTGCCGAACTGTCAATATCTGCCATGTTAGCGGCAAGTTCTTCAGCCGAAAGCGTTGTCTCATCCGTTGAGTTCTCAAATTGCTCGCGGATTGGGTCTTCTTCCAAAAAACTCAACCAATTGGGATTCTGCCAAAATTCCCAGACAAACAGCACGATTAAGCCAAAGCCCATGACTGATAGCCAAAATTTGGGTTCTCTTAAGGGGTGAAGTCGGGCTTTTAAATAGCGCAGATACGCAGGCACTTGATTGGGAGATGACATAGCGCAAGCCGATAGTATGATTTGACAAAAATTGAACGAACCGAGTCAGAATAAGTCGGATAATGTAACTTTTGTTACAGAAATAATTTAAAGGATTGATTTTTTCTGAGTAAACGGTTGGTTCTGTAGTGCAACCCACTAATTATATCTAATGTGATAGACTCTGCGACTCACCCGTTCGGACAGGTTATAGCACAATGCTGTTCGGTTGAGCTGACTTAAGCCCTCAACTAAAGTTGGGGCTAAAAGCACCAAACCCGTTTCAACGGGTTCAAAGAGTTAGTCCTTCACACAGAAGATTTTCCCCACACCCCACACCCCCACACCCGACACCCTAACCACCTTTCCGAAGAGTCACCCCTTCAAGTTGAGGGGTTTGGAGACCAAACCCCTACTATCGGGCGGCTCGAATTAATAAAAATCCGCCAACCGCAAATCCCATCAGATTGGGCAACCACGCCGAGATTAAGGGCGGGAGGTAGTTACTCAATCCCAGAGCATCTCCGATCGCCATTAGCATATAATACGCGAAAATCACTAACACGCTAATCCCGAAGCCTGTCGCTTTACTGGTACGCTGAGGTCGATTGCCTAATGATCCCCCGACTAAGCCAAAAACGACGCAAGCAAAGGGTAAGGCAAATTTTTGACTGATGCGGATTTTCAGCTTGCGAACGTCCTCTTCATCCCCACTCTGGCGCTCTAACTCTAGCCGTTCTCTGGCTTGAGTGATGTTCATTTCATCGTAATCGCGGTCTTTTCTCGCCAAATCCAAGGGAATGCGAGGCAACTGTAGTTGTTGGTGTTCAAACCGCACGATGTTGCGGTAAGAGGCATCCGGTGACACTAAATAAATCGTACCGTTATAGAAATCCCAAGTGCTTTGCGCTATATTCCATATTGCGGAATCAGCGGTGACAATTTGGTTAAGACTTTGCTGAGACCAGTCGAGAATGGTTAAGCCCTTCATCCGCTCACCATCAAAATTTTGAGCGTAGAATAAGCGCTTGAGTGTTTTATCCTCTGCATATTCTCGATAGAAGATATTGCGCTCTTTGAAGGTGGGTTTTTCCTCTCCTAATGCCTTTTCTAAGGTTATCGTTGCTTGATAGTTAGAGGCGGGGACTACGTATTCATTAAATCCAAAGGTTACGCCAGTGACAATCAAACTCAGTAATAACGCGGGTAGCACTAGACGATAAATACTCACCCCGCAGCTTCGCAACGCAATCAGTTCACTGTCGCTAGAAAGACGGCTGTAAGTCAATAAGGTGGCTAACAAGACAGATGTAGGAAAAGCATACGCCATAAACTGAGGTAAACTCAACAGCAAAACCTTCAGCACCAATGTGGCTGGTAGTCCTTCATCCACCGCTCTCCGCATCAAGTCAAATAAGCTACCAATGGTTACCCCCACTGAGGAAAACATTCCCATCCCAAATAAAAATGGGGGAATGAGTTCGGTGATAATATAACGATCCATCACCGATACGCCAGGAATAAAGGAGAAAAGAGGTAGAGATTTACGGATCGTCATTCGTCATGCGTCTTATATCATTCGTCTTATGTTTATGTATGGGTTTGAGGGCTATTTACGAAACAGCGAGAAATAGCCAGGATTATTTTTGAAACTCATCACCCAAGTAATATTGTCGCACCAAGGGGTTGTTGTAAAGTTCTTCCGCACTACCCGATGCCAAAATTTGCCCATCTCGCATGATATAGGCGCGATCGGTGATGGCTAGAGTTTCGCGGACATTATGATCTGTAATTAAAACGCCAATTTCGCGATCGCGCAACCGGGCAATGATTTTCTGGATCTCAGACACCGCAATCGGATCAACCCCAGCAAAAGGTTCATCCAAGAATAAAAACTTGGGTCCTTCTACGCCTGAAGCTAACGCTCTTGCCAATTCGGTGCGACGACGTTCACCCCCAGACACCCGCCTCCCAATCGTATTCGCTGCTTTTTCCAAGCCAAACTCTTCGATCAAGGTTCGTAACCGCCAGCGCCATTCTTGACGCGGTACACCCGTTTGCTCTAGCACCAGTCGCAGATTATCTCGAACAGTCAGATTCCGAAAGATACTAGGTTCTTGCGCCAAATAGCCAATCCCAAAACGCGCCCGCTGATGCATTGGCTGCTTGGTGATGTCATTATCATCTAACCATACTGTTCCTTGATTGGGTTTTTCCAGACCAATAGCAATATAAAATGTGGTCGTTTTTCCCGCACCATTTGGACCGAGTAGCCCCACAACTTCTCCTTGTGCCACCGATAGATTGACGCGGTTAACGATAGACTTTTTGTTATAGGATTTATGAATATTCTCTAAAGCGATTTTCAAGAATAGCTACCTCAGTTAAGGAGTTGTGTAATGTGTACAGACGTGCCATGGCACATCTGTAGGGGCGGGTTGGACTATTATCGTTTCCTTTTCACCCAGATGTAACTAAACCCGCCCCGATTAGTGTTCAGTTGAAGGGTACTGACTGGTAAGCTGTCATGCATTTAAATTGGGTATTAGTAGCGAGCAAGATGCAAAGCCTGCGGCATGGCTTCGCTTAACGCACTACAAGGATTTCGTCATTATTGACATTAAGGTTTAAATGCCGAACAGCTTATGCTGGTGGGTTGAGCGAAGTCGAAACCCACCCTACGATATCTCAAGGGTTTCGGCGCTAACGAATGACGAATGACGAATGACAAATGACAAATAACAATTATGGATCACTCACTGGAGTTTTGAACACAGGTTTTGGATTAAACGGAGGAGTTACAGGCGGCGCGACAGGTTGAGTTGGAGCTTCTGGATCAGACACAATGTAGATCGATTCAACCTGTTGTTCAGTTTTCGGTAGAGCAACAAAACGCCCTTCATCAATTAAATAGGTAATCGTTTCACCACGCAGACTATTACCTTGCTGCAAAACATAAACATTCCCCGTGAGAACAATACGCCGTTCTCGACTAAAATATTGAGCTTGAGCCGCCGTTGCCTGAATTTGGCGAGCCGGATAATCAATTTGTACATTCCCCCGCGCTGTGACAACACCGGTTTGGGAATTGGCTTCTTGAACATCTGCCCGAACCGTGATGGCACGTCCATCCCCAGTTTGGGCTTGGGCATCTTTGAGGGGAGTCGGAAGCGCGATTGCTCCCATGAGGCTAATTGGCAGTATCAGCGCTATGCCTAGACGCCGCTTCAGGTTAGCCATGTCGGATAAGCAGGACTTCATGAGTTCAGGGGTAAGTAACGCCAAAGTTTGCAATCTTGCTGTGGGTAGTGTACGCCAAATTTTCCGGGAAAGCCTAGCGGTTCTCCTGACTCGAAGACACCAGGCTGCTTATAGAGGCGATTGGTCAACTCTGTTGACGAGTCAGCACTTGCCAATGTTTCTCCTCTTTAGCGTGTTGTACTACCCACATTTATGATATCGCCTGCGTTGGTGCGATCGCGGTTGCGATTCTACTAACAGGGTTGATTCAGGATTGAGCTACACTAATTTAATATGAAAAATCGGCTACAGTTCGTTCCCCTGACTTAGTTGACAATAGATTGCTTAAGCCTTTGCCGTTTAGTATTGTAGTCTTTAGCCAGCGATGACAACTCAGCCTCGCGATCGCCAAGATTCACCCTCACCGTCTCTTGAAGCGTCTTCACCCGTAGCTAATGTGCTACAGTTCCCCCAGACAGAGCCAACCTTTTACTACTTTGCCTATGGCTCCTGCATGTGTCCTGTAGATTTAAAGCGATCGCTCGGTGAAAATACTCATGCTTTCGTCCTAGGCTCAGCCGTTCTCAACGGATATAGACTGGGATTTAACCGCAAATCAGCACGGCGTAACTGTGGTGTACTTGATATCGTACCCGATACGAAGGCAACGGTTGAAGGCGTCTTATACCGCTTACCTGAGCGATTTAGTGATCCTCTTGATCACCGGGAAGAAGTACCCCGTGGTGGCTATCGACGAGAAACCATAGAAGTGTCTTGTCAAGGACGAATCTATCACAATGTCCGGACTTATGTGGTTGTGGAAAAATTAGCCGAAGAATTAGCACCAAACGATTGGTATTTTAATGTTGTGCTGCGTGGGGCTATTACTTGTGGGTTAAGCGAATCCTACTGCTGGCAACTCTTTAACCACATGCACCAGCTTCAACAGCGTCACTGGCAAACCCAATCCTTACGTTCCGCGTAGTCAGCACCTCCGACAAGAATCGGGTGATTGTGCGTTATATCATCCCTCCCCTCTGACTCCCCTCTGACTCCCCTCTCCCAAGGTTGGGAGAGGGGCTGGGGGTGAGGGCTGTCATTGGTGTCAACTTAAGGTGAAAAGCTCGGTTGAGCAAGGGTGTAGGGGATCGGGTGTCGGGTGTCAATTGTCTGTTGGAAGCTAAAAAACCTAACACCTATCACTAATCCTATAAAAAAAGAGACACTTTCCCATCAAAATGCTACCGTTTTTAGATAGACGTACCATTCCTACGTCTGGAACAGCGCACTAATAGGGAAATCCCACCGTGATTATCCTTCCGGGTTACCAGATTCTCTCCAAAATATACGAAAGCTCTAATTCTATAGTCTATCGGGGAATCCGACAGGTCGATACTCAACCTGTTATTCTGAAACTTCTCCAACCCGACTATCCTACGTCTGAAGAACTTAGTCGCTATAAAACTGAATACGAAATTACTCATAACTGGCAACTGGCGGGTGTCATTCACGCCTACGACTTACTCACTTATCAGAATAGGTTGGTGATCATATTTGAAGACATTGGTGGAGAATCATTAAACGTATTACTCAATACAATAAAATTTTCACTGTCCGATATCCTGAACATTGCGATTAAGATTACAGAAGGCTTAGGTCAACTCCACGCCGTCAATATAATTCATAAAGATATTAATCCATCAAATATTATTTTCAATCCAGCAACGGAACAACTCAAAATCATTGATTTTGGTATTGCAGTTCGCGTATCCAGCGAAAATCATTCGCTCAAACAATCGCCTAGTGTAGAGGGAACCTTAGCCTATTTATCACCAGAGCAAACTGGACGGATGGATTGTCCTCTAGATTACCGCACGGATTTTTATTCCTTAGGTGTCACTCTTTATGAATTATTAACCCATCATCTTCCTTTCGATAAAGATGAACCCATGGAGTTGATTTATTGCCATCTGGCTCAACAGCCTCTCCCCCCTCATGTAACGTTGCAGTCAAATAGTGTTGAGGAAAAGGATAAGGGCGCTGGAGAAGGTGGGGACGAGGAGGAATTAACGCTAAACAAAGTTTGTCCTCAAGCCATTTCCAATATTGTCATGAAACTATTGGAAAAAATACCGCAAAAGCGATATCAAAGTGCTGTAGGACTCAAGGCAGATTTAGAGTATTGTTTAGACCAATTAAAAACAACTGGCAAAATCAAAGAATTTACTCTTGGATGTCACGATTTGGGGAAAATATTGCAAATTCCCCAAAAACTTTATGGTCGAGAACGTGAAATCCAAGCACTCCTCGCCGCTTTCTTTCGCATCGCCTGTTACCCGAAGGGGCAGGGGGCAATGAATCTCTCAAAAGGGTTGAGTGAAATCATTTTGATTACGGGTGATGCTGGTGTAGGTAAGTCCGCTTTAATCCAGCAAATTCGTCCATCGATTATCCAGGAAAGCAGTTATTTTATTAGGGGAAAATTTGACCAATTTCAACGCAATATTCCTTATTCAGCCCTGGTTAATGCCTTCTCTAAATTAATCCGAAAAATTCTAACTGAAAGTGAAGCCCAACTTAGGCAATGGAAAAAAATATTACTGGAAACCTTGGGTCGCAATGGACAGATTATTATCCAGGTCATTCCAGAAATTGAACTGATTATTGGCACTCAGCCAGAAGTGCCTAAATTGGGATTAGCCGAATCCCAAAATCGCTTCCATTTAGTATTTCAAGCCTTTATGCGGGTTTTCTGTCAACCTGAACATCCTTTAGTCATTTTTTTAGATGATTTACAATGGGCTGATGCGGCTACCCTAAAGTTGCTGGAATTTATTTTGACAGATGACCCAATCCACCATCTATTCCTCATTGGTGCGTATCGAGACAATGAAGTTGAAGCTAATCATGCTTTAATGATTAGCTTCGATAAAATTTGTAGTCTTGGCGTTATTCTTAACCAAATTATCTTAACCCCCCTGAACCGGGAACACGTTATTGAGTTAATCTCTGAAACTTTACACAGAGATGCTCAAGCTGTTACTGATTTAGCAGAACTCATAGTGCGTAAAACCGCCGGAAATCCTTTTTTTATTAAAGAATTTATCAAAACCCTCGCCCAAGAAAATCTGATTTTCTTTAGTTCTTCCACCAACGAAGGTTCTGGTCAGTGGACTTGGGATATCGACCGGATTGAAGAAACGGCGATTACAGATAACGTGGTGGAGTTGATGATTAGCAAGTTAAAAAAGCTTCCGGAAAGCACTCAACATGTTTTAAGTTTAGCCGCTTGTATCGGAAATCATTTTCAACTCGATTTACTTGCTAAAATTCATGAGAAAATTCCGGATCAAACCTGGGATGATTTATATCCAGCCATTCAGTTAGGATTAATTGAACCCCAGGCAAAAAAATCGCAAAACTATTTTCATTTAATTCAATATTATAAGTTTTCGCACGATCGCGTACAACAAGCGGTTGATGCTTTAATGGATAAAGTAACAAAAGAAACCGTTCACTGGTGTATTGGTCGGCTGTTGCTTGCCCAGCTATCCCCCTATCAAAAATATGAGCGAATTTTTGATATTGTTGATCATCTCAATTGGAAAGGTTACGCGATTACCACCCCTCACGAACGACTTGAATTAACGCGGTTAAACTTAGCGGCTGCCAAAAAAGCGAAGTCAGCAACGGCTTATACTGCCGCTAGAGATTATCTAAACTACGGACTATTAACCTTAAGTGAAACAAGCTGGACTGACCAGTATTCATTAACTTTAAAACTTCATAAGGAATTCGCTGAAGTTGAATATCTGAATGGTGACTTTGAATCATCACAGCATTTAATTCATCAGAGTTTAATTCAAGCTAAATCCGTTGTAGAACAGGCTGAACTGTATAACCTGCTTATTGTTCAGCATACCATGCTAGCCAACTATGAAGAAGCTATTCAAGTTGGACGCCAAGCCCTCAAAAAAATCGGCATCGATTTTCCCGACACTAATGTAAAAAGCGGCTTAAATACTGAATTATCCGACTTAAAACGGAATTTAGGAAATCGGCATATTGCCAGTCTAATTGATTTACCCTACATGACTGATACGGCGACAAAAGCGGCAGTTAATCTACTATTAAGCCTTGATCCGCCCACGTATTTCTTTGATCAAGATAGTTATGCCTGGATTACCGTAAAACTCGTCAATTTATCCCTACAATATGGCAATGCTCCTGAATCAGCCAAAGGTTACTCTAATTATGGATTACTCCTGGGTTCCCTTTGGGGAGATTATCAGTCTGGGTATGCCTTTGGTGTACTGGCTTGTCAACTGAGCAAAACCTTTAATCATCCAATTTATATCAGTCGCACCCATCATTTCTTGGCGACATTTTTGAATTCCTGGATCAAGCCGATTCAATGTGCTGAGTCGATTAATCATGAAGCTTATCAGGCGGGAATGGAAGCGGGGGATTTTCAATATGTTGGCTATATCTTAAACAATCAATTTCATAATGCCTTCAATCAAGGCTCAAGCTTAACTGATATCCTTACCCAAGCTGATACATTTTTGCACTTTAGCCGCAAAACTCAAAATCAATGGGTAACAGATATGATTTTAGCCTGTAAACTGCCTATTTGGAATTTATGTGGACGAACGGAAGCGAAAGAGGTATTTGATACGGATGAGATGAGTGAAGCTAATTATTTAGCCACCTGCCAGACTTATCAGACGTTTGGTGGTCTTTGTACATTTTACAGTATTAAAGCCTGGGTTCTCTATCTTTACAATCAACCGGAAGCAGCACTTAATTGGATTAAATCAGCCGAAAAATACCTGCCCTTTATTCGTGGTCTATTTACCCAAGCTGAACATAATTTTTATAGATCCCTGATTCTAACTGCACTCTATCCTCAGGCGGCGGAAAGTCAACAAGCTGATTATTGGCAAACATTGATTATTGCTCAAGCTCAGATGAAAAGTTGGGCAGACAATTGCCCAGAAAACTTTCGGCATAACTATGTATTAATTAATGCAGAAATGGCGCGGCTTTCTGGTCAAACGGAAAAAGCGATGGACTTTTATGATCAAGCCATTGATTTAGCCAAAACCAATGGGTTTATTCACCATGAGGCTTTAGCCAATGAATTAGCCGCAAAGTTTTGGTGGAGTAAAGGTAAGGTGAAGTTTGCTCAACTCTATATGCAAAAAGCACGCTGGGGCTATCAACATTGGGGTGCCAAGCGAAAGGTTGAAGATTTAGAGAAGACTTATCCTGGCTTATTTACCGACGCCTTAACCTCGGTTAATATCAAAGATACACTTACCAATTCAAATACGGACTCAGTTTCGGGGAGTCATCTTGCCGCTGTGCTAGACTTGACCACGATTATTAAAACATTCCAAGTGCTTTCCAGTGAAATTGCCCTGGATAAATTGCTGATTAGCTTAATGAAGCTGTTAATCGAAAATGCTGGGGCGACACAAGGCGTTCTACTATTGGATTGGCAGGGACAGTTACGGATTGAAGCAACGTGTCGGGGAGATTTGGATAGTATTGCTGTCTTGCAATCAATTCCCTTAGAAACCAGCCAAGATATTCCCACCACGATTATCCATTATGTCAGCCGGACGCAAGATATTTTAGTCTTAAATGATGCCACATCTGAGGATAGATTTATTACCGATGCCTATATTCAGCACAATCAACCCAAATCTATCGTCTGTGCGCCACTGCTCAACCAAGGACAATTGATTGGACTGTTTTATCTAGAAAATAATTTAGCGATCGCGGCATTTACGCCCGAACGAGTTGAACTCTTAAATCTAATATCAGCCCAAGCCGCGATTTCGATTAAAAATGCTCGTCTGTGGCAAAAACAAGCGGAACTTAATCATTCCTTAGAGGCGGAAATTGCCGAACGCAAACGCACAGAAACCGCTTTGCGTAAAAGTGAGGGACTTTATCGAACCCTGACGCAAAACTTTCCGAATGGTAGTGTTTTATTATTTGATCGAGAGTTACGCTTCTTGTTAGCAGAAGGGGAGGGGGTAAGGGCTAGCGGCTTTGAGCCGGAACAGTTAAAAGGAAAAACTATTACAGATGTCTTATCACCCGATGTTTGTCAAATAATCGAACCCCTGTATCGGTCAGCGTTAGCCGGAGAAACGAATGTATCGGAAATGATATTTGCCGATCGCACCCATCAAGTGTATACGCTTCCGGTGAAAAATGAGCAAGGTGAAATTTTTGCCGGAATGGTAATGTCCCAAGATATCACCCTGCAAAAACAAGCGGAACATATCTTACAAAATGCCCGAGAAGAATTAGAACGGCGAGTCGAAGAACGCACCCAAGCCTTAAGCGCCATGAATAACGTCTTACAGACGGAAATTGCTGAACGTCGCGAGGCGGAAACAAAACTTAAAGAACTCACCCAGGAACTCCAACGATCGAATCAAGAATTAGAACAGTTTGCCTATATAGCGTCCCACGATTTACAAGAACCCTTACGCGCTGTGGCAAGTTATACCCAACTGTTGCAACAAGACTACCTGGATCAACTCGATGAATCCGCCCAAGACTATATGGCATTTATCATTGATGGTGCAACCCGAATGCGCCAGTTGATTCAAGCCTTGCTGATGTATTCTCGCCTAGGGACTCGTCCCCCCGAAGGAAAACCCACAGATTGTAATGTCATCCTACATCAGGTGACGGAGAATTTACAGGTGGCGATCGCAGAAAGCCAAGCCACGATTACCTACGATTCCCTCCCCACGGTTCAGGCTGATCCCACTCAAGTGATCCAACTGTTTCAAAATCTCATCGCCAACGCGATCAAATTCTGCCGCGATCGCCCCCCTCACATCCAGATTGAGGCACAATTGACAGAGAATGCATGGCTGTTTCAGGTAAAGGATAATGGAATTGGGATTAAACCCAAATACCTCGACCGTATCTTTGTCATCTTCAAACGTCTCCATACCCGGCGCGAGTTTTCGGGTACAGGTATCGGTTTAGCCGTTTGTAAGAAAATTGTCGAACGCCACGGTGGACGGATTTGGGTGGAATCTCAACCTGGAGTCGGTAGCACATTTTTCTTGACCCTTCCCTGTTTGATATCCCCTGATGAACAGCCGTTATAGATTCAGACCCATTGAAATTTTACTGGTGGAAGATTCCCCCAGTGACGCGAATCTGATCCAGATCAGCTTTAAGCAAGCTAAAATTGCCAACAACCTACATTGGGTGGAAGATGGGGAAACAGCCCTAGACTACTTACTCCAGCAAGGAGATTATGCGAACAGCCCCCGTCCGGATTTGATTGTGTTGGATTTGAATTTGCCGGGAATGGATGGTCAAGAAGTATTAACCTCGGTCAAATCACACCCCACGCTCAAACGGATTCCAGTGATCGTTCTCACAACTTCAGAGGATGAAGAGGATATACTCAAGTCTTATGAACTTAATGCCAACTGCTATATTACCAAACCTATCGATATTCAACAGTTTATGCGAATGGTTCAGCTATTGGAAGAATTTTGGTTAGCGGCGGTTCAATTGCCCTCGGAGTGATACCAGTCCTATGGACAAACACCTAATTCATGTCCTATTAGTGGAGGATAGCCCTAGTGATGCTCGCTTGCAGCGTCATCGATTTTCACGTTTAGACCCAAAAGAATGGCAATTGCATCATGTTGAACGACTCGCTGATGCGATTGAGAGTTGTACAAATCTCCCCATTGATGTAGTGTTGTTAGACCTGAATCTTCCTGATACTGATGGCTTAGAAACCGTTACCGAATTCCGAGAGGCGATTCCCCATCTGCCCATTGTTGTGTTAACGGGAGCCAATGACGAAGAATTAGCCCTAGGAGCAATGGCGCATGGAGCGCAAGATTATTTACTTAAGGATGATATTACCATTCCCTTATTGGTGAAAACGATTCGTTACGGGATTGAACGGGGACAAATTCTCAAAAAACTCCAGGATAGTGAACGACGTTTTCGGGGAATTTTTAATCAAACCTTTCAATCGATGATGTTGCTGACTCCAGAAGGGCTGATTGTGGATATCAATGAAACGGCATTAAATGCGAGTGGCTATCAATTAGATGATTTACTCGGTTTGCCCGTATGGAAACTGGAGTGTTGGAATCACTGCCCCTCTATACAGGAGTGGTTGAAAGCGGCGATTAAAAAGGCGGCTAATGGTGATTTGGTGCGACAGGATGTTCAGTTTCGCAAACAGGAAAGCATCATGATTCGCATGGATTTCTCCCTTAAACCGTTAAAAGATGAAGCTGGAAAAGTGGTTTTACTGATTGCTGAAGGACGAGATATTCATGAATAAGGCTGTCCGTAAGTAGGTGGATATTTTGGTGACTCCCTGAGATTAGTTCAATGTTTCCCTACACCCTATACCCAGTAGTACCTTCAAGTCCCGTGTCACCCCCTCAGCTTTTTAGGCACTAAAGTGCCTACTACAAACCTACTCCAAACTGATAAAATTCAACAAGGCGTGGGCGAGTTCAAGTTTGCTGCACGGTTGAACCGACTCCTGGCGTCCCTGTTTATCGATGAAAATAGCTTGATTGGTATCGCTGGCAAATCCAACATTCGGCTGATCAATCGGATTGGCGGCGATCGCGTCTAAATTCTTGGCGTTTAATTTTTCTAACGCAGGCTTGACAATATTGCCAGTTTGTGCTGCAAAGCCGATTAATTGTTGATGAGTTTGTTTACGCTGTCCTAACTCTGCCAAAATATCCGGTACAGGTTCTAAAGCTAAGGCAGTGGGAAGCTGGGCTTTGGGTAATTTCTCTGAGGTATGATCAGCAGGTTTGACATCGGCGACGGCGGCTGCCATGATTACCAAATCCGCTTCGGAGAAATAAGATAACATGACCTGACGCATTTCAGCAGCACTGACGACTGAAATTGCCTGAATATCGGGGGGAATGGGTTCGGTTAGAGGCGCATGAACTAACACCACTTTGGCACCGCGATGCTTGGCGGCTTGTGCCAATGCCAATCCCATTTTACCTGTAGAAGGGTTGCCAATGAAGCGCACGGGGTCTAAATGTTCTCTGGTGCCACCTGTACTAATTAATACCTGTTTGCCGAGTAAATTCCGCTTACCACCTGTATATAACACTGAATAAATAGCAGCGAGAATCTCGGAGGGTTCTGCCAAGCGCCCTGCACCAATGCGATCGCACGCCAATCGTCCGGCACCGGGTCCCACCGTATGATATCTGGGATCGCTCAAAACTTGCTGCCAATTCCGTTGTACTGCCTGCTGTTCCCCCATATCCGTGTTCATCGCTGGGGCAAGGAGTACGGGACAATGGGAGGCGAGAACGGTATTGGTTAATAAATTATCCGCTAAACCGTGAGCTAATTTGCCCAACGTGTTGGCGGTAAGAGGGGCAATCACGAATAAATCAGCCCATTCACCCAACTCGATATGAACCGGGCGATTATGAATCGGTTGCCAAAATAGGCGATCAGTATACGCCTGATGGCGCGAGAGGGTGGAAATAGTCAGGGGGGTGATAAATTCTTGAGCCGCCTGGGTGAGAATCACCCGAACTTGCACCCCAGCCTGAAACAGGGTGGAAATCACCTGACAAACTTTATAGGCGGCGATACCACCGCCTATACCTATCAATACTCGCCGCGACTCATTCACGCTTCATCATACGCTTCTAGGTCTAGCAAGTAGAGGTAGGGTTCTGCCAACTCCGGACGTTGGAAGGCTAGCGCCCGCAGCACATGCCAGTCATCTAGTCCCGCAAACGCATTTTCATATTCGTCCTGTTCTAAACGTCCTGCTAATTCAGCAACATCCTGTTTCGTGAAAGCCGACAAATCACGCTGGGACATGGTTAACGTTGCCATTGTTCACGCCTCTCTTGAATCGGATTGATGTACATTGCACAGAGCGCTATTACCGCCGCGTTTCTATTATCGCCATTCAAGGACAGAACTGGGGACTTTTTTTGTTAAGGTTCTGGTAAGATTCTTCGGTTTGAGTCATGAATCCTTAACCATGAATTAACCCTAGAGAAATAAACATCTCCAGGGTCAATTCTTATCTTGCGATCGGAGCGGCGGGATTTGAACCCACGACCCCCACTACCCCAAAGTGGTGCGCTACCAAGCTGCGCTACGCCCCGTGAAACCTTTCCTAGGTTATCATAGGATTTATCATTTATGCAAGCGGGTCGCCCCTACACACAAAGGCGGATTTGGTATCAAAAGACTCTTAGAGACTGAGCCGCTTGCAGTAAACCGGGAACAGCTTGGGCTTGCCAACTCCCCTCACAACGACGTTCCTGGTTCAAAATAAAGCGTAGTGTATAGGCAGACGGATAGCCTTCTACTTCCATCCAGAGCAAGTCACTTTCGGCTTCACAGGTGATTTTCTCCTCATCAACTAACTCATCAGCGATGTTTTCAATGGCTTGAGCAAGCTGTGCTAACAATCGACAAAAATCGTCTAACTCCGCCTGAGTCAGCTCAATTGCCCACTCATCTGTACCCACTAACCCCTGATAATGAGTTGCCTGAGGATTCCAACCTAGACGCCAACCTGATCCAGTTTTGACAATTCGTTCTGTGGTCATTGGTCATTCTTTTCCAACCAATCTCGGATTACTATCCAGGAAGGATTGGAACTCTCTAGAACTGGATTGGGGGAATGGTTCATGGTTACTCGATCATGAGTTTACTCACTGTTTTAACTCAGCCAGTAAGTTGTATCATTGGTGTTTGCTTCGGATGAGTCCAATATTCACAAAACGTAATATCCTCATCTGAAGCATTATTAGTTCCTTGGCGAATCTCGAATCATCTGAATTGTATAAGGAAATACACCCACCAATAGGGCAAAGGCTTCGTCAGGTATTTTGGCAATTGTTTCAGCATCAAAAAAGCCCTCAAACTGACTCAGAATCTTCTGGGCACG